>JAPLQN010000036.1 GCA_026399645.1 Candidatus Methylopumilus sp.
CAATCCTAAAGGAAGAGTCCTAGCTTTTATCTTGTGTTACATGGATCAATCATCAATTCACATACAAATAGATAGCTCCGTTGAGGAGTCTTTTCTTAAGCGTCTTAAAATGTATGTGCTTCGCTCTAAAGTGTCTATGAGCTTACTAGGCGAACAATTTACATGCATAGGTTTTATGGGGTTTAAACCCCTTCTAGATCAAGGTATTCAGCCACCAAAAAGCTATTTAGATATCGTTCGTTCACATGACGTGATGATAATGCGTGTAGGGAAAAATACTGAACGCTTTCAATTAATGGGTGACATTTCCAAAGTAAATTCATTTATGCAACTCAACTTACCTGACCATACGTCTATGAGTATGGAATCCTGGAATAATTTAAATATTTTAGATGGGGTTCCTGATATTTATCCAAGCACACAGGAAGCTTTCATTCCACAGTCTTTAAATATGGACCTGATTGATGGAATTAATTTCAAAAAAGGTTGCTATACGGGGCAAGAAATTGTTGCGCGAACCCACTACCTAGGTAAAGTTAAAAGACGAATGTATCGAGGTTTTATTGAATCGCAAGATGCTCTGACGCCTGGCGACCAAATCTTAAATGAAAAAAAAGAAGTCATAGGTCAGCTTGTACGATCAGCCAGAGAAAATGATAGTAAAACAAATATACTGGTTGAATTAAGAGTAGATCAAGCGCATGAAGCGCTATATATTAAAAATTGTGTAATTGAAATAAATGCTGAAGAGAGAAAAATATTTGATTAGTTCTTAGCTTTTGTATTACCTAGAACTTCAGTATCTTTTTTATCTTTTTCTGGATTTGTGACTTGGAAAAATATTTCGTCTTGCTTAGTCATGCCAAGTTCATTACGTGCTCTTTCTTCAATAGCTGAAAAACCTTGCTTAAGATCACTTACTTCTGCATTAAGCACATTATTTCTTATCTGATTATCATTATTTGTTTTCTTTTGGATTTCAATTTGCTCATTTAAGCTCCATACACGAAACCAACTTCCTTTACCGAACCATAACGGGTACTGCATTAAAGCAACTAGCACTACAAAAATGATAGTTAAAGATTTCATATGAAGTTATTTACTCAATTGATAAAAACAAGCGAGGCCTGCATAAGATGAGGCACTGCCAAGCTCTTCTTCAATGCGAAGCAATTGATTATATTTTGCAATACGTTCAGATCTTGAAAGTGAGCCAGTCTTAATTTGCATGGCATTTGTAGCAACTGTTATATCAGCAATTATTGTATCTTCCGTTTCGCCAGAGCGATGAGAAATAACTGCGGTATAACCTGCTTTTTTTGCCATTGCAATCGTCTCAAACGTTTCAGTGAGTGTACCAATTTGATTTACTTTAATTAAAACTGAGTTAGCTACCTTACGCTTAATACCTTCATCTAAAATTTTTGGGTTGGTTACAAAAAGATCATCACCAACCAGCTGAATATGTTTACCTAATCTTTGTGTCAGCACATGCCATCCATCCCAATCAAACTCACTCATACCATCTTCAATACTGATAATTGGATATTTGTCACACCATGTAGCTAGATAATCAGTAAATTGCTCGCCTGATAAAGATAAATTTTCAGAAGCAAGATGGTACTTACCATCTTTATAAAATTCAGTACTTGCACAATCAAGTCCAAGATACACATCACGGCCAGGCTCATATCCTGCCTGAGAGATTGCTTCCATAATCATCTGTATTGCAGATTCATTAGATGGAAGGTTTGGTGCAAAACCACCTTCGTCACCCACGGTCGTTGAGAATCCTTTTTTACTG
>JAPLQN010000085.1 GCA_026399645.1 Candidatus Methylopumilus sp.
GCCAAAATCTGTATATAACTTTGCTGTTCTTGGGTGGTAGTTTCCAGTACCTAAGTGCACATAGCGTTTTAAGATGTACTCTGGTTTTCTTTTACCTTTTGCAGGCAGTAATTCTTTTCGCACAATCATGATCATCTTGGCGTGACATTTGTGTTTTACTACACCATACACAACGTGAGCACCAACTTCTTCTAACTTAGCAGCCCATGAAATATTTGTTTCTTCATCAAAGCGCGCTAAGAGCTCTACAATGACTGTCACCTCTTTACCATTCTTAGCTGCTTCAATTAAAGCATCCATCACGGGCGATATATTGCCTGTTCTATAGATTGTTTGTTTGATAGCTAAGACATCTGGGTCTTTTGAAGCTGTCTTAAGCAAGTTTAAAACGGGCTCAAAACTTTCGTAAGGGTGGTGAAGTAAAATATCTCTCGTTTTTAGATCGTCAAAGATAGTGCCTTTGATTAGGGGTAACTTCGGCGTATGGGCTGGAAACTTTAGATCGGGTCTATTCACAATATCGGTCACTTGCATCAGCCGCATTAAATTTACAGGGCCATCAACGCGATAACAATCTTCAGGATTTAAATCACAAGATTTCCTTAAATATTTAAGGAGATGATCTGGAATATCCGAAGATATCTCGAGCCTGACCGTATCGCCTAAATGTCTTGTCGATAACTCGCCCTTTAAAGATTCTTTTAAATCGGAAATGTCGTCATCGGATACAAATAAATCTGAATTTCTTGTGACTCTAAATTGATAACATCCCGTAATTTTCATGCCCGGAAAAAGCTCATGCACAAATGATTGCATAAACGTCGATAAGATCACAATCCCGTAAGGTTTTTGGCTAATACGCGCTGGCATCTGAATGACGCGAGGTATTGATCTTGGTGCTTGAACTACTGCAAGTTTTGGTGTTCTACCAAAATCATCCTTACCCTCTAGTGTCACAAAAAAGTTTAAGCTTTTATTAATCACCTTAGGAAAAGGATGAGCGGGATCTAAAACAATCGGTGTAAGTAGCGGGACTAATTCTTTTTCAAAGTAGGTCTTGGCCCAGCGATGTTGGCTTGGTGTCCATGCGCTTTCAAAATGAAGGTGGACTCCTTCCCTCTCAAGTCTCGGTAAAATATCCTTCTGAAATATTTTGTATTTATGACTAACAAGTGTCTGAGTTTCTTTCACAATGTTTAAATATGCATCACCTACTATGAGGCCATCTTGTGTCTTGCTTTTAGGATTTTTTCTTAGTTGTTCTTTGAGGACCGCGATACGAATTTCAAAAAATTCATCCATATTACTGGAAACAATACAAATATATTTTAGGCGCTCTAAAAGCGGTATTTTAAGATTTTGAGCTAAAGAAAGGACGCGTCGGTTAAATTCCAACGCCCCTAGTTCACGATTTAATAAATTAAGTTTAGATTTCACGGCATTCATACTATCATTGTGATTACTGAATGTGACATTTACATGACATTTATAAGATATGTCATCGATATGTCACAAACTTGATTTAAATTAGCCTCCTTTATGATCTTACCTAAACTCAAAACAGAAAAATCTCCAGAACACGTCAACGGCTTATATGCCTCTATTGATCTAGGGTCTAATAGTTTTAGGATGATGATTGCTAAAATCAACCACCTTCCTACAGGCGTCCAATTTCAGACCATCGACACCCTAAGAGACACGGTAAGGCTTGCCGGTGGGCTTAATAAAGATAATGAATTAAGCGAAGAATCCATGACTAAGGCACTGGCTGCCATTTTAAGGTTTGGTGACCGTTTACGTAGCTTTAGTCCCAATCAAGTTGTGGCGGTCGCTACCAATACCTTCCGCGTCGCTCGAAATGCCAAAAAATTTGTTGATGAAGCTGAAAAACTTTTAGGTTTCCCAATTGATGTGATTTCAGGTAACGAAGAGGCAAGACTCATATACATTGGAGCCTCTCATATCGCACCCATGTGCGTTGGCAAACGTCTTGTTTTTGATATTGGTGGTGGCTCCACCGAGATCATTATTGGTGATGGTCACGAGCCTAAACTTTTAGAGTCGCTTCCTATTGGATGTGTTTCTTTTAGTCAAAGATTTTTTTCGGGAGGTGTGGTTGATGAGGAGAATTTTAAAGCAGCACAAAGTGCGGCTTTAAAAGAAATTAAAACGATCGCTCCTTTCTATAGAAAAATGGGCTGGGAGCAGGCTATTGGCTCCTCAGGCACCGCAAGAGCGATTGCAGAACTCATTGCATTGAATGGGTTAAGTGGAGAGCCCCATGATCTTCCTGTTGAGGAAACAGGTGGTGTCATCACACGTCACGGATTAGATCTACTCAAAAAAACTGTACTTGAAACAAAGCATATCGAACGATTAAATTTATTAGGATTAAAAGCGGATCGGAAACCTGTGCTTCCGGGTGGTCTTGCTATTATGATTTCAGCCTTTGAGGAATTAGGTTTAGAGCATATGGAAATTACTGAAGCCGCTCTTCTTTTTGGGGCACTTCATCATTTATATGATCAATCTAAAAATGGGGCACATACCAAGAAGAAGGGCATTCTTAAAACGCTGTTCAACTCATTCGGTAAATTAGAAAATCTAGACAAGAGACATGGACTTATAGAGCAATTAGGTAAGCGCTTTAATGTAGACGAAGCGCAGTTTAGAAGCGTCAACGAGACAGCAGATTTTTTTCTAGATCAATTACCTACTTTCAAAAATGAGGACAGAAAAAATAATCGTAAGCTTTTAAGTTGGGCATCATTCTTACATGAAATTGGTTTGGCGGTATCTCGTACTGACTATCAAAAACATTCGGCTTATATTATTTCTAATGCTGACCTACCAGGCTTTTCTCGATTGGACCAGGCAAGATTAGCTGGGCTTGTATTGGGTCATAACGGTAAATTAAATAAACTTCCTATGAGTGCGGGTTATATCGATTGGCATTTATTGTTCTGCCTAAGACTTGCCCATGTAGTCTCTAGAAAAAGAGAGAGCGGGGCGTTGCCACTTATAAAAGTGCAACAAAGTGCGAGAGGATTTAAATTAAAAATTTCTAAGGCATGGCTAGATAAAAACCCATTCATTCAATTTGGACTCAATAAAGAAGCGTCGGACTGGAAAAAGATTGAATGGAAATACGAAATCGAACTTTATTAAGTTGATTCTTTAGCGTTACCGATTCTTGTGTCCATGTATCGTGATAAAGAAGACTTTTGATTGATGGTGCTCTTATAAAACTTAACTACTTTTTTGGCTAAAACACCCGCTCCCCATTTCTCTTGCGCATATTGTCTACCCTTTTCCCCAATCATCTGACGTTTTGGAGCATCGGAAAGAAGAATACTTACTTTGTCTGCAAAGTCATTAATATCATCTTTAGCAATAAGTACACCCTCACCTTCAATTAAAATCGATTTAGTGCCAAGTTCTGCGATAGCCACGACAACTGTACCTTGAGCCATTGCTTCTAAGAGGACTAGACCTTGTGTTTCACTTTTTGATGCAAATACAAAAATATCTGCTGCTTTATAACAAGCAATCAGTTCATGACTGCGGTCAAGATAACCAATCATTCTGACTTTGTTTGAGATACCTAATTTTTCAATGGAATGCTTAATCGATTCCTCTGCTGGACCCTCTCCTGTAATCACGAGCAACGCATCAGGATGATTTCTAATAAGCTTCACATGCATTTCAAGTAAGAATCCAATATTCTTCTCATGCGCGACACGGCCTACAAATAAAAGCATAGGCTGAGTTAAAGGAATGTCATGACTCATACGGAAATGCTCACCATCCACGTTAGCAAAACTCGAGTCATCCAATCCTGTTGCAACTACTTCAGCAGGGGTTTTAATGCCGTACTGTTTTAATACATCTAACATCGGCTTCGAAGGTGAAACAATCCCATCTACCGCATTACATTGTCTTCTTGATATCGTTCTTGCAAGTTTTCTGGAAATAAACTGTGGAATGAAAGGGAGGTAGTGATGGAGATAGTCTTCAAAGAATGTATGGTACGTTTCAACCACAGGGATGTCTAATTTTTTACCAAAGTGAATGCCAACATAATGCGCTGTAAATGGCGTATGAATATGAATCACATCAAAATGTTTGTCCCTGACCCATGGCAATAATGCTTTTAATTTACCAAAGTTCATTAAACGATCTTCGGGATCAAAATAAATTTTATGGGAAGGCACTCTAACAATCCATTCCTCTTGTTTATCTTCATCAGTGTATGAAGGTGCTATGAGGGTAACTTGATGTCCAAGCGCTCTTAATTCTGTTGCAAAGGTATTAATTGAAGTGGATACCCCATTGACTCGAGGGAAAAAAACATCTGAGATAAAAAGTATATTCATTTAAATAATAGAAAAAGAAATCACTGAAATTAAAATACCGATCAAGGCACCCACCAAAACATCGCTTGGATAATGGAGTCCTAAGATAGGTCTCGATAATCCAATTAAAATAGTAAATGGAGTTAAGCCGAGAGATAGCATTGGATAGTAATGAATAGCAACAAGGGTAAATATAACTGCATGTAATGTATGGCCTGAGGGAAAGCTAAATTGATCTAAAGGAATGCTTCTAAGTGAAATTTGTTGATGCACATTGAAAGGGCGTGGACGCAAAGTTCTGGCTTTCAACCACTTATAAATTATGGTACCTGTAAATCCTGCCACTATCATATGAAGGACAGGCAGTAGCGCTTGAGCTTGGTCTATAAGCAACATCAAAGCCATGAGGCTGTACCAAAAAAACCCGTCGCCAAGACGACTAATCGCTTTAAAGAAATTCCTGATGAGAATGTTATGGCTGGTTCTATTAAATGTAATACATAGATGACTATCGACATGATGAAAATGATTCATGTATAACCCAAGCTTATTTGGCATAGTAGTACCCATACATAATAGTTATGCGACAAGGGTAATGTTTAATTGTGAAATTTTTATGACAAATTCTGTGATAAATTTTTGTGGATTATTTCTTGTATATAAACGGCTAACTCCTTCCGGTTTCCCCGAGGTCTTATCGGCTGAAGTACGTCGACCTCAACACTTATATCATTTTCATTTTTAATTTTCATAATGGAATCTACAAGCGACATATCCCCAACAAATGCAACCTTATCTGAATAGATGCTCTTCTGTTTATATCTTAGGCATAAAGGCAAAATACTTTTATTTGTGTCAATTGACGCCTGAAATAAATTACTTTTAAAAGGTAGAAGGTATCTTCCATTAGTTGAAGTCCCCTCCGGGAAGATACATACCGACCTCTTCATTAAACGTCGCTTCATCTTCTTTAATGCTTTTTTTATGTCTGATACCTTGTCGCGCTTGATAAATATCGTGCCTGTCATTTGTGCAACCCAGCCAAAAAGAGGCCAAGATGCCACATCAGATTTAGCAACAAAAATCGAGGGCTTAATGGATTGAATCACAATGATATCTATCCATGAAATATGGTTAGCCACCATTAAATATTGCTTTTGGTTAGAAAGAAAGCTATCAAGGCCTAGCGCTTCCACTTTAATTTTAAAGATTGATAGAAGCCTCTTACACCAAAACTGAATTATTTTTTCTTGCTGTCTCTTTGTGGAAATAAGAATCAAAAGACACAGCGGAATCACAAACAATACATGTAAAAGTATTTTTAAAGTTTTCATGGTCCTATATTAATCATCTTCTATGTCATATTTGTGACACTGTTTTGTCACGAAACTTTCACACTCATCCTATTTAATGCACACATATGAAACGTTATCGTGCAATTTGGATTTCTGATGTTCATCTTGGCACCACAGAGTGCAAAGCCGATTATCTCCTCGACTTCCTTAAAAACAACACCGCAGAAACCATATATCTTGTGGGCGACATCATTGATGGATGGGCACTAAAGAAAAGGTGGTATTGGCCACAAAAACATAATGATGTCATTCAAAAGCTCCTTCGAAAGGCTCGAAAAGGCTCAAAGGTTGTTTATATTCCAGGAAATCATGACGAACTCGGCCGTCAATTTATCAATATGACATTTGGTGATATTGAAATTAAAAATGATTTAATACACACCACGCTCGATGGTCGAAGATTATGGGTCACGCATGGAGATTTATTCGACAATATCATTGCATGTGCTAAATGGCTTTCATTTGTGGGTGACACGCTTTATTACGTGATCTTAAGAATAAATCATTTCTCGAACACCCTAAGACATAAATACGGCTTTCATTACTGGTCATTTTCTTCTTACATCAAAAATTCAATTAAGAACGTGGTCAAGTATGTCGAGAATTTTGAGGAGCTTATGGCACAAGAAGCTAAGCGAAAAAAATGTGATGGTGTGATTTGTGGTCATATTCATAAAGCTGCGATAAAAAAGATTGAAGGTGTTGAGTATTATAACGATGGTGACTGGGTTGAAAGCCTTACAGCACTTGTTGAAACTAAGAATGGTAAGTTAAAGCTTGTTGATTGGCATAAGAAGTCATTGTCATAAAAAATTAAAGCTACCTTCACATAAATGAAATATTGCAGTTTTAAAGTGGTACAAACTTTACAGAGGAACTTGTTATGAGCGAATTAACTTTAGATCCGGCATTGCTAAGCGAATTATCAACTCAAAATCAAGAACAACTTCATTCCCATCAAAATCAAAAAGATGCCATCCAAATCTCTTGGGCACAAAACGACAACGAGATTAAAGAGGCTCAACAATTAAGATACAAGGTATTCGCTGAAGAGATGGGTGCTTACTTACCTTCAAACTACGACAAAGTAGATAAAGATGTGCTTGATCAGTATTGCGATCACCTTCTTATTCGAGACACAGAAACATTAAAAGTCATAGGTACTTATCGCGTATTACCTCCTCATAAAGCAAGAGAAGCTGGTTTTTATTACTCAGATATGGAATTTAATTTAGATCGCTTGAGCCATCTCTCAGACAAAATGGTTGAAGTAGGCCGATCATGTGTCCATAAAGATTACCGAACAGGTGGTGTCATTATGGCTTTATGGAGTGGATTAGCGCAATACATGAAAAAACATGGCTACGAAGTGATGATTGGTTGTGCAAGCGTTCCTATGGGTGACGGCGGCCACTATGCGGCTAGCTTAGCTAAAAAAATTAATGCTTCACATCTTTCAAGCATTGAGTATCGCGTGACACCAAAACTACCCTTACCTATTCATGAGCTTGATCAGGATTTAGATGTAGAGCCTCCTGCTTTATTAAAAGGGTACTTACGTATTGGCGCTAAGGTCTGTGGCGATCCAGCGTGGGATCCGGACTTTAATACGGCAGATTTTCTAACGATGTTATTCCTCAAAGATATCAATCCGCGTTACGCTAAGCATTTCTTAACTTAATTAAACCTAGTCAAAGCATTTAACACGCTACTATTTCGTCACCTCGATTTTTTGTTCTAACTTATCGAGGTTGATGAAAAATCACGAACAGTGGGTAACCACTTGTTCATTACTTTTTAATCCTCAATCATTTAATTCAATCCTTTATAATGCGAAGCCATGATAAATAATTTATTAAAAATACTTGTGATGTTTTTTGGTCTTGGTCTTCTAAATCACGCAGAAGCTGCGAGACCTATGCTCACAGACGATGCTCGTATTGTGGATCCTAAATCTTGTCAGTTAGAAAGTTGGGTGCGAGATTCAAAACATGTTACTGAATATTGGGCGCTTCCTGCCTGCAATGTCGGAGAAAATCTAGAAGTAACGATTGGGGGAAGTCTTGAAGGTCAGGGTGGTCACTCAAGTTTTGCAAATGAGCTCTATCAAATTAAATCTATTCTCCAACCTATTGCTCTTAATCAAACAGGTTTTTCAATTGTTCTAGGTAATGGAAGAGACCCCAAAAGGACCATGAATAAAGCCATACAGGATTGGTATCTTAATGTACCTATGAGCTATCCCTACAATGATCGCTTAGTCATCCACACCAACTTGGGCGTGACACACCTTACAGACGAACATAAAGAAAAAATGAATTGGGGATTGTCGAGTGAATACAATTACAACGAGCGTATTGATTTAATCAGTGAAGTATTTAACCAATCCTCTAATAGCACTTTCTTTCAATTTGGATTGCGATATTGGTTAATAAAGAATCGAGCCCAGATTGATACCACGTATATGAATAGCTTTAATCGTTTCGGAGAAGATCAGTCCTTCTCTGTGGGATTGAGGTTATTATCTCTGCCTTTTCTACCATAAAAAAGCAGAACACCCTTCTTAGATTAACTTAATAAATGGCTGTGGAGAATTTGTACGCATTTGTTCCATGACCACTGCTGATTAATATTAGATGCAATTTTTTTTCGATTGAGCTTTAAACATTTACGAATATTGTCTTCTAAATTATTACCCAAGTAACCAGTCTTACCCTGCTCAACAATATCTTTAGGTCCTGTGACATTGTATGCTGCAACGGGCAATCCATTCGCAAGCGCTTCAATCATGACAATACCAAATGTATCAGTCTTACTTGGAAAACAAAATACATCATGCGATTTATAGGTATCAGCCAATGCTGAACCAAAGCGATATCCTAAAAAATTAACTTTAGGAAACTTCAATTTAAATTTATTGAGTAATGGCCCCTCACCCA
>JAPLQN010000061.1 GCA_026399645.1 Candidatus Methylopumilus sp.
AAAAAGAATCCCAATGATAGAGACGATATCTCGAATTTTACTTTTTAAGAATGATGGATTTTCTTCAGTGGCTGAGATAATAAGCAGACTGGCACGAAGCGAGCTGGTAAGAGGTGTTGCTGCCCATAATAGAATCAGGGTGCCTAAGATGCCCCATGCTTTGGTGTGGCTTGATATCTTGAAGACTTCAAGCATAATTTTTTTACTAATTTGCGGTAAAAGATTGCTCGTGAGAAGTGCTAATTTCCCTAAGGCAAATTCTGAATTGACTAACCAATGACTCAGGAAAAAGAAAATTAGAAGAATCATTGGTATTAAAGCAAAAAGAGAGAAAAAAGAAAGAGACGCAGTTAAACCAAACACATTATGGCGTTTACATCCTGCCAATGTTTCTTTCATCATGAAAATAGGAAGAGACTCATCTTTTTTTTGATAAAGATTTTTAAAAAGAGGATGAAGTTTTATTATCACGATAATATTCTGTAATTATTTGTAGCTTTTATGAGTTCATGCGTCATTGATGGCTCAGATGCAGAGTGTCCTGCATCAGGCACCATAATAAAATCGGCATGAGGCATATGTTGGTGAAGCTCATAAGCCGTGATCGGCGGACAGACCATATCGTAACGTCCCTGAATGATTGTGGTAGGAACATCTTTTAATTTCTTCACTTCTTCTAATATCTTCTTTCCATCAATAAAACATTTATCTTTGATGTAATGAAGCTGAACGCGCGCACGCGCAATTTCATTTTGTATATCGTCATCTGTGAGCGTCTTATTTTCTTCTACTTGAGGTAGTAATTTTAAAAGACCGCCTTCGAATTGATTCCATGCAATGGAAGCCGGCCCGCTGATTTTTAAATCGTTTGAAAATACAAGCTCACTATAATTTTTTATAAGATCGTCACGTTTATCTTCTGGCAAGTAATGAAGAAGAGTTCGATGCGCTTCCGAAAAAAAAGCTTTGACCTCATCTAGAAACCAATTAAGTTCAGTTTCGCGACTTAAGAAAATACCTCGCAATATAAGTGCTTTGATAGTTTGTGGGTATTGATTGGCGTAAGCTAGCGCTAAGGCGCTACCCCAGGAGCCACCAAAAATAATCCAGTGCTTAATATGAAGATGTTCTCGAATGGCTTCCATGTCAGATATAAGTTCTGCCGTTGTATTACCATTGACTTCACCTAAAGGTTTGCTTTGACCACAACCCCTTTGATCAAAAAGAATGATTTGGTAGTGTTTGGGGTCAAAAAACTGACGCTGTTTAGGATTAGTGCCTCCACCAGGCCCGCCATGAAGGAAAATAATCGGTTTTCCATGGGGGTTTCCGGAAATCTCGACATAAACTTTGTGTCCATGAGGCCTATCTATCCAGGTGGCATGGTACGGTGAAATCTCTGGATATAAGGTATATAAAGAGTTACTAGGCATAGGAAATAATTGTCTTTCTTATTGATTTTATTGACTATTTTAACAAAAATTACTGAAATCAGGTTTTTTGTCAAAAAAGCCCTAAAAAAATGTTAACAAATTGTAACGAAAGTGTTGCAATTTAAAAAAAAGAGGCATATATTACTATTCAAGCACAAGTCAAATTGTGCTGAAAGTAAGCCTTCGAAGCACCTTAAAAGTCTTTAAAGCGAAACACTTTAAATTTTAAAGTGACAAGAGAGTTTACTTCTTTTAAAACCCTTAGTAAAAACTATGGAGATTTATATGAAAATTAACAAAATCAAGTTAGCTCTTGGTTTAGTAGCTGGTCTATCAGTGGCAATGCCAATGATTGCTTCAGCAGCTGCTGATCAAGAAAAAGCAATTGCTAATCCTGACAACTGGGCAGCACCACGCGGTAACTACTCAAATCAGGCTTACAGCACATTATCTCAAATCAACCAAGGTAACGTAAAAAACCTTAAAGCAGCATGGACATTCGCTACTGGTGTAAACCGTGGTCACGAAGGTGCTCCTTTAGTTATTGGTAACATGATGTATGTTCATACAGCATTCCCAAATAACATCTACGCCCTTGACTTAAACGACAATCAAAAAATCGTTTGGTCTTACTTCCCAAAACAAGATCCTTCAGTTCAAGCAGTTCTTTGCTGCGATAACGTGAACCGTGGTCTTGGTTACGGTGACGGTAAAATTATCCTAAATCAAAATGACGGTATGGTAGTTGCTTTAGATGCTAAAACCGGCAAAAAAATCTGGGACGTTAGAAACGTAGATCCAAAAGTTGGTGCTACAAATACGAACGCTCCGCACGTGATTAAAGATAAAATCTTAACAGGCTGTTCTGGTGCTGAATTTGGTGTACGTTGCTTTATGGCAGCTTACAACCTTAAAGACGGTTCATTAGCTTGGAAAGCGTACTCAACAGGTTCTGATGCTGAAGCGTTAATCGGCAAAGACTTCAACAAAGACACACCACTTTACTCAGCATTATCAGTCTATGAAGACGTTAATGGTGGTAACAAACAAGGCGGTTCATTCAAGAAAATTGATACTGCTAAGTTAAAAGGTGGCGAAAAAGATCTAGGTCTTAAAACATGGTTAAAACCACAAGCAGTTAAAGATGGTTGGCAACATGGTGGAGGCTCTGTATGGGGTTGGTATCCGTACGATCCAAAAACAAACTTAGTGTACTACGGTACAGGTAACCCATCAGTTTGGAATCCAGATGTACGTCCAGGCGACAATAAATGGTCTATGACTGTTTTCGCACGTGACTTAAACACTGGTATGGCACGCTGGGGTATGCAAATGACACCACATGACGAGTGGGATTACGACGGTATTAACGAAGTGATCTTATTTGACAATGGTGGCAAGACATACGCATGGCACCATGACCGTAACGGTTTTGCTTATACATGGCAAGCTGACAACGGCGTTTTAGTTGCTGCAGAAAAAGTACATCCATTTGTTAACTGGGCAACTGACGTTGACA
>JAPLQN010000028.1 GCA_026399645.1 Candidatus Methylopumilus sp.
CAAATGTATCAGTCTTACTTGGAAAACAAAATACATCATGCGATTTATAGGTATCAGCCAATGCTGAACCAAAGCGATATCCTAAAAAATTAACTTTAGGAAACTTCAATTTAAATTTATTGAGTAATGGCCCCTCACCCACAATGGTAATTTCAAACTTGTCCTGTAGCTCACATAACACTTGTAAATTTTTTTCTTTACTCACTCTTCCCACATAGATAATTTTAGGTATTTTTGACTTACGATAAGGTTTGTTACTTATTAAATTCCTTGATACACCTCTCGTCCATACGATTACACGGTTAAAGCCTTTTTTATTTAACTCTTCCTTGCATGATTGAGACGGCACCAGAATCGCTTTACTATCATTATGAAAAACTTTTAAGTAGCTGTATGTAATAAAAAGTGGGATGTGCGCGAGTTTCCACAAGTACTCCGGAAACTTGGTATGGTATCCCGTCGTATAGGGAACCTTATTTAATTTACAGTATATCCTTGCAGCCAACCCTATAGGACCCTCTGTTCCAATATGAATATGGGTAGGATTTATTTCTTTGATTTTTTTATAGGTCTTAATAGGCTCTCTGCACAACTGGACTTCGGGGTACATGGAAATACTTTTCCATTTAAATAATCCCGGATGAATCACATAAGTTTTTTTGCGTGAGTGTTTGAGGATATTTCTATAGGTGGTAGAAACACCATTCACTTGATCAAAGGAATCTGTTGCGATGAGAATCTTGTGCACAACAGATTCTTACAAACAAATATGACAATTTTTTTACAAAATGAGATATATATTTATTTAAATTTTATAATGTATAAAGATTGCTTTAGAATTCTATTTAAACATTTAAATTTATAAATTATGAAAAGTCCTTATAAAGGTAAAACTGGTCTCACTCGTCTTGTCAATGCTTTTGGTTATTCTATAGCTGGAACCCTAGCCGCATTTAAGCACGAAGATGCTTTTAGGCAAGAGGTGGTGCTAGCTATCGTGCTCACTCCGGTTGCACTCTATTTTGGTGAAACAGCAATTGATCAGGCATTAATGATAAGCAGCCTATTATTTATAATTATTGTTGAACTATTAAACTCATCGATTGAGGCTACCGTTGATCGCATATCGGTTAAACATCATAAGCTTGCAAAGCGAGCTAAGGACATAGGCAGTGCAGCAGTTTTCTTTAGCTTGATTAATGCGGCTGTTATTTGGTTTTTATTGCTCGTTAAATAACATTTGTTATTTATAGTCTCTTAGTAAGAGAAATCGTCATTAGGTTGCCATGAAAATTTGAATAGTTAATTTTTATACACAGGAAATCTTGTGAGAAGTTTTTTCCTTAATCTTCTGCGCTAAAAGTTGTATATAGCTACAAAAAAAACAATATCCTAATAAATTAATAAGTAAGTCAACTGACCATATAATTTTTAGACACATAAATAAAAAACCCTCACATTTCTGTGAGGGTTTTTAGTTTTACTGTATCAACTACTAACTTTTAGAACATAAATTGCGTTCTGAACATGAGTAATTTCTCGTCTTTAACAGCGGCTGTCGCACCTGTTACATCGATTGGCGCGAATGCGTTATCAAATTTTGTGTAAGAGTAGTTACCCTTAATCACTACGTTAGGATTAAGTATCCAGCGAACACCACCTGTATAAGTCTTAGCGCCTGATGTGACGCCACCATTTGTCGCAGTTCCGCTTAGGTTGCCCTGAACTCTTCCGCCACTTGATGATGCAGCTCCATTTTGAGTTATTTTTACATCATCTACATCGTATCCTTCAAACCTAAATAGAGCCTCGATAGCGCCCCAGTTATTTTTGTCAAGGTCAAAGTCATTGGTAGGCTTAAAGCTTGAGAAAACTCCGTTCTTGTAGCTGCTTGCATATTTTTCACCAGTAATAAAGTAACCGGCTTCAACGTAATAGGTCTTTGTGTCGTAACTAACTACGTTGGTCTGTGAAGAGCCGCGGTAATCTCCCATAGAGTATTCACCTACCACCTTAAATGGGCCTGTTGCGTATATGCCTTCGAGTCCATAAGCTTGCTGTCTTACCGTTGCGCTAAATTCTGAAGTACATCCTCCAGAAACGCCTGAGGTTGAACAAACTTCTCCATTAACTTGCCCACGGAAAACATTATTTAAACCTCGTCCAGGAGTTCTGAATGAACTAATCGTTCCTCTTTGGGTATCAGAAACACTGTTAGTCTGACTTGTTGATGCAGTACTAATAGTGTAAGCACTATCTAAAACCGCAACACCCACGTGCATGATTGCCTCTTTGTTGCCCATGATCTCAGCAAAGTTGACAGTACCTCTAGCCGCTCCACTTGCTCTGTCACCACCACTAATATTTAACTCAGTATCATGTGGTTGGAATGTAGAAAGCGCGTAAGTAAATCCTGCTTTTGGTGAACCCATGACTTGAAGACCCAATTTTTTAGCTGGCACTAATTGATCCACATAGGACCTTTCCATTAAGGCAATATTATTTGAGCTGGTAAGTTGCTCGAGACCAAATGGTTGCTTGAATTTACCGGTTCTTATTTGAAACGCGTCATACTTTGCCCAGTCTAGGAAAGCTACATCGATTGTCGCAGTGCCTGGTAAGTTACCAACAATCTCATACTTAAAGTCGTTTGCGAATTTACCTTTCACACCAAGGCGAGCACGTCTTAATTCAAATTGGTCGGCTAAAGACTGTGTATCTCTATCGTCGCCTCTGCCATCTTCATAACCGTCATTAAATCTATAATCTAAATGCATACGACCCGTAAGTGAAATACTGTTTCTGCCGTTAGCACTTTCTAATGTAAACGCGCCATCTTTTTCTTTAACGACTGGGGTCACCGCTGTCTTTGATGTGTGACCTTTAGTGATTAACTTACCTTCTTCTTCAGTTAATACACCTTTTGAAACTAAAGCATCAACAATATCTGTAGCACTGTCTGCTAAGGCAAATTGACCTGCCATGAGCAAAACTGCGCCAGATACTGCGACGGCTAATTTTTTATTGAAATTCATTTATTGCTCCCTTGAGTTTTTACTTTAAGTTTATTAAATTCGAATTTAGTCAAACTTATAGCTTTTGACATGATTGATACTACGGAATCAATATGACATATATGTGACAAACAAATATTATTTGTCGTTTTTTTGAATATATTTTTAATTTGTTGCAAAAAAACAACAAAACCTCTAACTAAAGCTTACAAAGCTCGATTTAAGGCACTAAGAAGCTCTTATTTTAGATAAAAAACTATTTAGCAATACCTATATATGAGTATGATTTTGATCAAACTCCACTTCACCCGATGCAAGGTTGTATACAGCGCCAATCAAACCAATTTCTTTTCTATCAATCATCTCAGTCAAAAGCGAGCTTCTCTTTAAGATACGCTCCATTTGAATCTCGACATTGTGGAAGCAAACTTTGCCCACAAATAAATCGTTAGTCGAATTGCGATTGTCCGAAATTGTTTTTTCTAAGCTCACAGCTGGATCGATGAGTTCAATGATCTCACCGATGTTGCCACCCTTGTAATGATCGCATGCCGCCTTGATCGCACCACAGTTTGAATGCCCCATCACGATCACTAATTTAGAACCTAAATATTTGCAAGAAAGTTCTAGGCTGCCAATCGCTTTGTTAGATGCAATGTTACCCGCAAGACGCACACTAAAGATATCACCTAAATTCTGATCAAAAATAAGTTCTACCGTTGTACGCGAATCACTGCAACTTAAAACAGACGCGAAGGGATGTTGTTTATCAACACTCTCATCTCGAACACGAAGCATGTCATGCTCTCGGAGTACATTATTTTTAAAGCGCTGATTACCCTCAATTAAAATATCGAGCGCTTGTCTCGGTGTTAATTTATCTCGATCAATGTCAGGATGACGATACATATCGATCTCTTTTATTGATTCACTTCTGCACGCATGTGCGGGAATAAAATCACATCACGAATTGAAGGACTATTTGTGAGAAGCATCACGAGACGATCGATACCAATGCCACACCCACCCGTCGGTGGCATGCCGTATTCAAGTGCGCGAATAAAATCTGCGTCATAGAACATCGCTTCATGGTCACCTGCTTCTTTTGCTTTGGCCTGATGATGGAAACGTTGCGCTTGATCTTCTGCATCATTCAATTCAGAAAATCCATTTGCAATTTCACGCCCTGCAATAAAAAGTTCGAAGCGCTATGTGATATCTTTGTTTTTATCTGACGCACGAGCCAGTGGTGAGACTTCAACTGGGTAATCAATAATATAAGTTGGATTCCAAAGTTGCGCTTCTGCTGTTCCTTCGAAAAGTGCTAACTGCAATGCACCGAGACCAGCGTGATCAAAAGCTTTGTTATCATATTTTAAAAGTTCTACACGTAAAAATTTTTCATCGTTAAGTTGCGTGTCGGTATATTGCGGTGCGTATTTTTTTATAGCGCCCACAATCGTAAGTCGTTCAAACGGATCGGTGAAATTAATTTCACGGCCTTGATA
>JAPLQN010000019.1 GCA_026399645.1 Candidatus Methylopumilus sp.
AGGAAGATACTTATTTGTGATTCATGCTGAATATTTTCAGAAATAGATTTTAAATTTTGTACTACAAGAAAAGATATGCTCGGCAATATAAAGGTAACGCCTATGACTAAAAACATCATAAGTGTAGAAAGTAATGATGCATGACTTCGCTGAAGCGCTTTAAGAAACATCTGATAGTGACCAGTTAAATAGCTCATTTATTGCTCAGTAATTTTTATGAGATTGCCGTCTTGCAAATAAAGTTGTTTATGTTTTTTTGAAACTATTGGCATTTCATGTGTTGCAATAATTACGGTTACACCAAGCTCTTGAAAACTGTAAAAGAGACTCATAATTTCATCTGCATATTTTTTATCTAAATTTCCTGTAGGCTCGTCTGCAAGAAGAATGGAAGGCCTACATGCAATAGCTCTCGCAATAGCGAGACGTTGCTGTTCGCCACCTGATAAGCTAATTGGCATTGATTTTTCTCGGTTTAGTAATCCAACCTTGTCTAATGCTGCCCGAACACGACCTCTGATATCATTGACCTCTACTTCGTTAATTTCTAATGCTAGCGTAATATTTTCAAAACAATTGCGATCATATAAAAGTTTATGGTCTTGAAAAACTAAACCAAATTTTCTCCTAATGTAAGGAATAGAAGCATTTTTTACTTGGCCCAAATTTTGATTCTCGAAAATAATCGTTCCATGAGTAGCAGGTTCAATGGCCGTTATTAATTTTAATAGTGTTGATTTTCCTGCTCCTGAGGGACCGGTAACAAAAACAAGCTCACCAGCATTAATTTCAAAAGTAATATTTTGTAATGCCCCTAAATTTCCCGGATATCTTTTATGAACCTGGTCAAATTTAATCATTGATAAAAGCCGATTTTAAAAAAGTGCATCAACATACTCTTGTGCATTAAAAACTTTTAGATCATCTATAGACTCTCCTACACCAACATATCTTAATGGGGTAGGTTGTTCTTTAGCGATAGCTGCAATTACGCCTCCTTTGGCTGTACCGTCAAGCTTAGTTAAAGCAAGACCTGTAATTCCTAAGGCTTCATTAAATATTTTGAGTTGACTGATAGCATTTTGGCCAGTATTAGCATCTAAAACTAGAAGAATTTCATGGAGAGCCTCTAAATGACATTTATTAATTACACGTTTAATTTTTGTAATTTCATCAATTAAATGTTTTTGGGTTGGCAATCTTCCTGCTGTGTCAGCAATAACAATATCAATATTTTTGGCTTTTGCAGAATTGATCGCATCGAAAATTACAGCACTTGGATCGCCAGAAGCTTGCGAAATAACGTGCACATTATTTCTTTCGCCCCAAACTTCAAGCTGCTCTGTAGCGGCTGCTCGAAAAGTATCGCCTGCAGCAATTAAGACCGATTTATTATCATCAAGAAAAATTTTAGTTAACTTTCCAATGGTGGTTGTTTTGCCTGCACCGTTAACACCAACGACCATAATAACAAAAGGACTTGTGCCTTTTAATACAAGTGGATTTTGGATAGGAGTTAATAGTTCGATTAATTTTTCTTTAAGTAAACCTTTAATCTCATCTGCATTTTCAATCTTATTTTTTTTGATCGAGGCCCTAATACTATCAAGCAGGTAAGTAGTAGCCGAAATACCCACATCAGAAGTCAGTAATATAGTCTCTAGCTCTTCAAAAAGGGCCTCGTCAATTTTTTTGCCAGTAAATAAAGAGGTTAGTTCGGTAGTTAATTTTTCTCTGGTCTTAGTAAGACCTTTCTTTATCTTGTCAGCAAGACCAAAAAAACCACTTTTTTTCTCTTCTTTAATCTCAAGAGGTTTCTTTATTAAAACTTTTGGAGGGGACTTAATTGAGGACTCAGTTTTTAAAGCTTTTTTCTTTTTTGGAAGATTAGGTACTTTAGCAACTATTTTTTTTGGTGCTGAGGAGGTCTTCTTTACTGGTTTTTTAACAACTTCTTTTTTAGCCGCAGGTTTTTTCTCTGGGCTAGCTTTATTAATGATTTTTTTTAGGAATTCTAACATTTTTTAAAATTTTAAGAACTTAATGAGATAAAGAAAAGTCTACGAAACATTGATATTCATTATAATAGCTAAATCATCCAAGGACGAGACGCGTTGTTAAAAAAAATTCTACTTCTTTTGTTGTTATTTCCAAGCTTGCTCTTAGCGCAAACTCAAGAATTTAAGCTTTCTAATGGGTTAAAAGTTTTTGTAAGAGAAGACCATCGCTCACCTGTGGTTGTTTCTCAGGTTTGGTATCGAGCAGGGAATCTTGATGAGGTAAATGGGAAAACTGGTGTAGCTCACGTTCTTGAGCACATGATGTTTAAAGGGACCAAGAAAATTAAGGCAGGTGAATTTTCAAGGTTGATCGCAAAGGCAGGTGGGAAAGAAAATGCTTTTACAGGCGCTGACTACACCTGTTATTTCCAGCAACTTGAGAAATCAAATCTCGAACTTTCTTTCAGGCTAGAGGCAGACCGTATGCAAAACCTTAATTTATCTAAGGAAGAATTCGATAAGGAAATTAAGGTTGTAATGGAAGAGCGAAGATGGAGGACCGACGATAAGCCAACTTCACAAGTAAAAGAACAGTTTGCGTCAACAGTTTTTAAATCTCACCCTTATAGCAGACCCGTTGTTGGTTGGATGAATGATTTAGAAAATATGACAGTAGAAGATGCAAGAGAATGGTATCAAAACTGGTATGCACCCAACAATGCAATTCTTGTTGTGGTTGGTGACATTAAAGCCAATGATGTATTAAATCTAGCAAAGAAGTATTTTGGAAAAATTCCTGCACGAAAAATTTCTGAAAGAAAACCTCAGGTTGAGCCTAAACAAATTGGTGAAAGAAGATCAGTTATTAAGGCGCCAAGCGAATTATCCTATCTATTGATGGGTTATCAAGCACCAACCCTGATGGATCGTTTGGGCAATAATGAAGCATCTTGGGAGCCTTATGCTTTAGAGATGTTATCAAGCATTCTAGCTGGTAATGGCTCATCAAGACTTAATCAAAACATTGTAAGAAATCAACGTTTGGCAGTAAATGTGGGCGCTGGATACGACTCAACATCTAGAGGAAGAATTAGTCTTTTTGAGTTGGAGGGCACGCCAAATGACTTTAAGAAGATTAATGAACTTGAAAATGCACTGCTCCAAGAAATTGAGAAAATTAAGAAAGATGGCGTAACACAGGAAGAATTAGATAGAGTGAAATCTATGGTCATCGCAAGCGATGTATACCAAAAAGACTCAATGTTCGGAATGGCGATGGAAATTGGCCAACTTGAAACTATGGATTATTCATTTCGCTTAAGTGATGGTTATATTGAAAAAGTTAATAGCGTCACTTCTGAACAAATAAAAAATGTAGCTACGAAATACTTAACTCGAGAAAAATTATCTATAGTAATTCTTGACCCTCAGCCAATGACCCAAGATACCTCACCTAAAGGGCGGCCTCATGTTCATTAAATTCATTCAAATTACTCTCTTGTTTGCATGTTTTATGCAAAATTCTTTTGCTGCATTAAAAATTGATACATGGAATACACAAGCAGGGGCAAAAGTTTTTTTTGTTGAGAACCATGATCTTCCTATACTTGATATCAATATAAATTTTTTTGCAGGTAGCGCCCAAGATCCTTTTGGCAAAGAAGGCCTTGCTAATTTAACTCGCCATCTTATGAATTTGGGAGCTGCTGGTATTAATGAGGAAAAGTTAGCTAATCAATTTTCAGATATTGGAGCAGTCATTAGTGGGAATGTTGATCTTGACAGATCCTATTTTAAATTAAGAACCTTAAGCTCCTCTTCACAGAAAGAAAAAGCACTTACTCTTTTTAAAGATGTAATTCATTCGCCCGATTTTCCAGTGCCAGTGATAGACAGAGAAAAAAATAGATTTATTGCAGGTATTAAGCAAGCAATGACTCAGCCAGAAGCAATTGCTAATTTGGCATTCATGAAGTCTATGTACGGTGAACATCCTTATGCGCATGATGAAGCTGGAAGCATAGAAAGCCTTCAAAAGCTAAATCAAGAAGATTTGAAACAGTTTTATAAAAACTGTTATTTATCCTCCGAATCTTCAATTGTAATTGTTGGCGATCTTAATATTGATGAAGCTAGGAAAATAAGTGAA
>JAPLQN010000045.1 GCA_026399645.1 Candidatus Methylopumilus sp.
AAATACAATAATACCAACAATAGGCTCGCCTACTTTTAATTTGCCATATCGATGCACAATATAAACATCATCTAAATTCCATCGTTGGGATGCTAATAATTCAATATCTAATAATGCTTTTTCAGTCATACCAGGATAGTGTTCTAATTCAAGCACGTCCAACTTATCTTGCTCCAGATCAAAATCTCTCACATAGCCTTCAAAGGTAACTGAAGCACCGCTATTATGTAGTTTTTTTAGTTTTTGGGTGATGGTGTGTAAATCAAATAAGTCTTCTTGAATGTGCACTGTCATAATCAACCACCCGTGATAGGAGGGAAAAAGGCAACTTCATCATTGGCTCTTATCGCATGACCATCCTCTACTATTTCCTGATTTACCGCCATTCTGATTGACGAAACCTCACTAAAGGTAGTATGCCAAGCACTACCCCTACTTTTTAAAAAATCTACTAAGTCAGCGACTGTTTCAATGCTGCTCACAAGATCTATTTCTTCTTGATCAACGCCAAGCGCCTCTCTAACTTTTGCAAAATAAGATAACTTAACTCTCATCTTTATTTTGCTCTTCTTGTTTTGCAAGCATTTCTTCTTCGAATTCTAATAGCGCATTCGGATCATCTTTCAATTCCACGCGTTCAATTTGAGAAAAGCGTCTAGATATTTTTTGACTTGTGACATGAACATCTTGAGCGTGCTCATGAGCTTGCCTGATGTTGTCAGCTAATTTTTTCATACGCACATCGAATCGGTCAAATTCCTGTCCAAGTCTTCCAAGCTCAGCTTTAATGATGTGGACTTGTTTGCGCGTTTCAACATCTTTTAATACCGCTCTTGCAGTATTCAGCACAGCCATAAGTGTTGTAGGTGACACAAGCCATACTCTTTGACTCATTGCCTCTTCTATCAAATCAGAATGGTAAGCATGGATCTCTGCAAAAACGGCTTCAGCAGGAATAAACATGACCGCGCCATCGGACGTCTCATTGGAAATAATATATTTACTCGCGATATCATGAATATGTTTTTTGATATCAAGCTTAAACTGCTTTTGCGCATTTTTAATTTCATCTGGCGGTAAGCTGGTATCCAACATTTTCCTATAACTTTCCAATGGAAATTTAGAATCAATTGCAACACTGCCTGTTGGTTCTGGTAAAAATAGAACGCAATCCACTCGATTACCATTCGATAATGTATGTTGCATTGAAAATGTATCGGGTGGTAACGCATTGCGAACAAGACCTTCAAGCTGCACTTCTCCAAATGCCCCCCTAGATTTTTTATCGCCTAGCAACTCCTGAAAGCTCACAATATTGCTGGTGAGGCCATCGATCTTTTTTTGCGCCTCATCAATCGTAGAGAGTTGTTTCATAACGCGATCGAATGTATCGTTAGTTTTTTTAAAGCCCTCTTCCAAACTTTCTTTAACCTTGCTATCAATATCTTGTAACCTCATATTAAGCAAATTTTTCAATTGGTTAGTGGCGTTATCCATGGTGTCACGAATAATTTCACCTTGTATCTTTCCTTGTTCGGAAAGTGTCACGTTTAGACGATCGGTCAACTTATTTAAACTATCGTTCAAACCTACAATCATTTCCCGATGTTTTTCTTCAAGCGCCTTTAATGTCCCCGCTTCAGGAGATTGTTTTTGAAAGCGCCATAACAAATAGGCAGCTAGAGCACACAAGAGAACGAGAAGAATCAGAATAAAATTAAGCATACATTGATTATAACGGATGTTTTTTTAAGGTTTTTATATGATTAGCTATATTAAAAATCATGTATTTCTGTCATCGGAAAACGCGCTTTTAATTTACCGAATTCTCCTTCAGGAAGCCTTATCGAAAGACTTACTTTTTCATCAAAAACTTTATCTAAAATACTTCCATTCATTGAATAAATTACATGAGTATAGTTATCTAACTCATTGTAATTTATAGTTAATTTTAATTTAATATACTCAACAAAAGGCTCGATAACGGAATGGGTTAAAGCAAGTTTTCCTGTGCCACCATAAGCCCTTGTGAGGCCACCTGTGCCTAAATTAATGCCGCCATAATAACGAATAACCCCAATTCCTCCACCCACAATTTGGTGGGCATCGATCAATTGCAATAGAGGTTTACCAGCTGTACCTGAGGGCTCCCCTGCATCAGAATAATAAGGCTCAAATCCATGGTCTGTTTTGAGTTGATAAGCGAAAGCTAAATGACTTCCATGGGGATGTTCTTTAGCGATGGATTGTAGGGTACGCAAAATATCATGTTTTGTTTCACCTATGAAGGTATATCCAATAAACCTAGACTTTTGAATTGTTTGTTCTTGTGATGTAATACTTTTAAAACAATTCATTCCCTCAATTCAATCCTTCGATAAGACCTTGTGCATTTACAATTATATTTTCACTTGCGGGGACTTTAGGAAGGCCTGGGATCGTCATAAGATCCCCACAGATCGCCACTACAAAACCAGCACCTCTTGATAGTCTTAATTCTCTTATCATGAGTGTATGATTTTCAGGGGCCCCATGTGCTTTAGGATCACTTGAAAACGAAAAAGGCGTCTTAGCAATACAGACAGGAAAGCTTGCATAGTTTTTTTCAA
>JAPLQN010000086.1 GCA_026399645.1 Candidatus Methylopumilus sp.
TATGTTTCTTTACCATGTTCAAGCCTTCAACCACAACATGCCCTGTTTTAAGAACGCTTAAAACAACGCCTTGTTTGCCCTTGTCTTTACCTGTATTTAAAATGACTTTGTCACCTTTACGAATTTTGTTCATCCGTATACTCCTATAAAACTTCTGGTGCTAATGAAACAATCTTCATGAACCGTTCTGTTCTCAATTCGCGAGTTACAGGTCCAAAAATACGTGTTCCAATAGGTTCTAATTTAGCGTTTAAAAGAACGGCGGCATTTGCATCAAATTTAATTAAAGAACCATCTGGTCTTCTAACGCCTTTTGCTGTTCTCACAACAACTGCGGTATAAACCTCTCCTTTTTTGACTTTGCCTCTAGGAGCTGCGTCTTTAATACTTACTTTGATAATGTCACCAATGCTTGCGTAACGTCGGTTTGAGCCGCCCAATACCTTAATGCACATTACTGAGCGTGCGCCAGTATTGTCAGCAATTTCTAATCTTGACTGCATTTGAATCATGAGTTTATCTCCAACTTAATCCGTTATTGCTAAGGTCAGCTTTTTAATTAGCCGATATACTACGGTCAGTATTGGGGGGTTAGCTTATAAACTTAATAGTTTATGAACCCCAAAAAAGTCTCGCATTATAAGCTATTTGTTTCTTATTCTCAACTTCTTATATCTAAACCTGAACTGCCTTTGTAACTATTTTACTAACGACCCATGATTTAGTTTTTGAAATAGGGCGATTTTCTGTAATAACGACTAAATCACCTTCTTTACTTTCATTTTTTTCATCATGTGCATGAAATTTATTTGACTTAACAATTACCTTGCCAATCAAAGGATGCTTTACTTTTCTTTCAACCAATACAGTGACAGTCTTATCCATCTTGTCGCTAACAACTCTGCCCGTAAAGGTTCTAACAACTTTTTTTGTATCAGTCATATTTAAGCCTGTTTAACTTTCTCGCCAAGAACTGTTTTAACTCTTGCGATATCACGTTTAATTTTCGCAATTTGATCAACCTTATTTAATTGTTGGGTTGCCAATTGCATTCTTAATGAGAACTGAGCTCTTCTTAACTCTAATAACTCGGTACCTAATTCTTCGGTTGTCTTTTTTCTTAAATCAGCTGTTTTCATATTAGCCTCCGATATGACGAGTAATAAAGGTTGTTTCAATTGGAAGCTTAGCTGCTGCTAATTTAAATGCTTCTCTCGCTAATGCTTCAGTTACTCCATCCATCTCATACAACATTTTTCCAGGCTGAATTTGAGCTACGTAGTACTCCTCGACGCGCAGCTTCAATCTGACGAGCTGTTAGACGTCCCCGTCCAATAGCTTTCAAACCGAAATCACCGAAACTTACTTTATTTCCTGTTGTTGCAATGCCTTTGTTTCGGCCTTTTTGCATCTTACGAAATTTTTGTCTAGCCGGTTGTAACATCTTTAGCCCTCGACTTTCTCACTTTTTTTTCTGGTTCTTTTGCTACTGTTTCGTCTTTTTTGACTCTTGGTTTTCTAAGTGTTTTTTCTTCAGTTTTTTCAGTTGCTGGATTTGCAGCATCTAATGTCTGTGAAGTTCCTTTTGTGTTGTCTACGAATAATTCACCTTTAAAGACCCAAACTTTTATACCAATAATTCCATAGGTTGTCTTTGCTTCAGCCACGCCGTAATCTATATCAGCTCTTAATGTATGAAGAGGCACTCTGCCTTCTCTATACCATTCTGTTCTTGCAATCTCAATACCATTTAATCGGCCAGCGCTCATAATTTTGATACCTTGAGCACCTAACCTCATTGCATTCTGCATTGCTCTTTTCATAGCGCGTCTAAACATCACACGTTTTTCTAGTTGCTGGGCAATACTTTGTGCAATTAATGTTGCATCGATCTCTGGTTTACGCACTTCTTCAATATTCAAATGAACTGGAACACCCATAAGCGTCTGTAAACTTGATCTTAATGTTTCAATATCTTCACCTTTTTTCCCAATTACAATTCCAGGCCTTGCTGAGTAGATTGTAATCTTTGCATTTTTAGCTGGTCGCTCAATAACAATTTTACTTACCGCAGCATTTGCTAATTTTTTATTTAAAAATTCTCTTACCTTAATGTCATTGTTCAACATTGCAGGAAAATTTTTACTATTAGCATACCAACGTGATGTCCAATTTTTTTGGACACTTAAGCGGAAACCAATTGGATGAATTTTTTGACCCATATTTTTTCTCTTTAGTTGCCGACCGTCACTTTAATGTGACAAGTTGGTTTTGTTATTTTCCCTGCACGGCCTTTAGCGCGAGCACGGATACGTTTTAAAATAATGCCTTTATCCACATAAATTGTTTTAATAAACAATTCATCTATATCAGCCCCATTATTATGTTCAGCATTTGCAATTGCAGACTCTACTACTCGCTTAATAATTTCTGCACCTTTTTTTGGGCTGAAATTAAGAATGTTAAGCGCGTAATCTACTTTTTTTCCCCTGACTAAATCAGCAACTAATCTTGCTTTCTGAGGAGATAAACGAACGCCTTTTAGAATCGCTGAAACTTCGGTAGCCATTTTATACCTTAGCCTTTCTGTCAGCAGCGTGACCTTTAAAGGTTCTTGTTAATGCGAATTCACCTAATTTATGCCCAATCATATTTTCTGTAATCATTACAGGTATATGCTGTTTTCCATTATGGATTGCAATGGTAAGACCGATAAAGTTAGGTAAGATCGTTGATCTTCTTGACCAGGTTTTAATTGGCTTACGATCGCGATTACCTGAGGCAACCTCAACTTTCTTAGCCAAATGTGCATCAATGAATGGTCCTTTTTTAACTGAACGTGCCATATCTATTACCTCTTATTCGCTGGACGACGACTGACGCGCATATTGTCAGTACGTTTATTTGTTCTTGTTCGATAGCCTTTAGTCTGAGAGAATGTTCTTCGTTACCGACTTCACCTAAAGTTGCTTTGCAATCTACATGCACTTTTCTTACTTCGCCTGAACGAAGTCTTAATTGAGCATATGTACCTTCTCTTGCTAAAAGCTGTACAGAAGTTCCAGCAGAGCGCGCTATTTGCGCACCTTTACCAGGTTGTAATTCGATACAGTGAATAGTGCTACCTACAGGAATGTTTCTTAATGGCATAGCATTACCATTTTTAACAGGTGCTTCAGAGCCGCTTATTAACTCGGCACCTACAGCCACGCCTTTGGGAGCAATAATGTACCTTCTTTCACCATCTGCGTATAAAAGAAGTGCGATATTTGCGGTTCTATTTGGATCGTATTCAAGATGCTCTACTTTTGCTGGAATACCATCTTTATTTCGTTTGAAATCAATCATTCGATAATTTTGTTTATGACCGCCGCCATGATGACGAATTGTAATAACACCGCGGCTATTTCTTCCGGCATGCTTATTCTTTTTTTCAACTAAAGGTGCGAAGGGTTTGCCCTTGTGTAGGTCTGGATTAACAACCTTAACAACTGCGCGTCTTCCTGGGGAGGTTGGTTTTACTTTAACTAAAGCCATTTTTTATCCTTATTCACCGCTCGCAAAATTAATCTCTTGGCC
>JAPLQN010000005.1 GCA_026399645.1 Candidatus Methylopumilus sp.
TCATATTCATTACTGATGTTTTTATTAGCTCTAAAAGAGAGAGCGCCTATTCATTTTGATATTATTGCGATGAATTTAGATCAAAAACAACCAGGCTTTCCAGTAGACGTATTGCCTAATTTTTTAAAAAATTTAGGTATTGAACATCTTATTGTTACTGAAGACACCTATTCAATCGTTAAAGAAAAAATACCAACTGGTAAAACTACCTGCTCTTTATGTTCTCGTTTAAGACGCGGAATTATTTATAGGACAGCAAAAGAACTTAATATCAATAAAATGGCTTTAGGCCATCATCGTGATGATATTGTTGAGACACTTTTTCTTAATATGTTTTTTGGTTCTAAATTAAAAGCTATGCCACCTAAGCTAATCTCCAATGATAGTAAAAATATTATTATTAGGCCTTTAGCCTACTGCTCCGAAAAAGAAATCTCAAGTTATGCGTCTCGAATGAATTTCCCTATTATTCCTTGTAATTTATGTGGTTCACAAGAAAATCTTCAGAGGAAAAAAATAAAAGGAATGTTGACGGAATGGGAGAAAGAGCAACCGGGGCGTGTTAACAATATATATAAAGCCATATCTAATGTAGAACCCTCGCACTTAGGAGACCGGCGACTATATGACTTCGAAAATCTTAATCAATCCAACAAAGAAGAAAATGATGACCTTCTTTTTACGGAAGACTTAATCAGAAATCTTAATGCCGACTTAAATAACCTTACCTTTTTTACAGAAAATATTTTCTCTTAAAGTCATTATCTAAATTTAATTAACGTAATTTATTTAACTAAGTTAGTATAGACACCTTGTGTATATCAAGATTTAAATTTATTATTCACCAAAATTTTTGATCTAGAAAACCCTAATGTCTAAACTTTTAATTGTTGAATCACCCTCTAAAGCCAAAACTCTTCAAAAGTATCTTGGCAATAAATTCGAAGTTTTAGCATCTTATGGTCATGTGCGTGACCTTATTCCAAAAACAGGGGCCGTTGAAACAGATAATAATTTCAAAATGAATTATGCAATTATTGAAAGAAACTCCAGGCATGTTGATGAAATCGTAAGAGCAGTTAAAAAATCTGATGAAGTCTATCTAGCTACGGATCCCGACCGAGAAGGAGAAGCCATTTCATGGCACATCCTGGAGATACTCAAAGAAAAAAAATTAACTAAAGATAAGCTAATTAAACGGGTCATTTTTCAAGAAATTACAAAATCAGCTATCGAGTATGCCATTGAACATCCTCGAGATATATCAATGCCTCTTGTCAACGCTCAGCAAGCTAGAAGAGCGCTCGACTATCTTGTAGGTTTCAATTTATCGCCTCTACTTTGGAAGAAAATCAGAAGAGGATTATCGGCGGGAAGAGTTCAGAGCCCAGCACTGCGTCTTATTATTGAAAGAGAAATTGAAATCGAAAAATTTATCAGCCAAGAATATTGGACGATTCATTTAGATTCTATTAAGTCTAAAAATAAATTTCAAGCAAAACTCGTTCAGCTCGATAATAAAAAAGTAGAGCAATTTACTATTACTTCAAAAGAAGATCACGAAAATATTGTTGGTAAATTGCTTCTTGAAAGCGCTGGAAAAACAAAAGTAAAGCGCGTTGAAACCCCCCTTCTCCACATCGACACTTCAGCAAGAATCAGTTCGCAAACTGGGTTTTACAACGAGCCGAGCCATGAGAATTGCCCAGCAGCTTTATGAAGGTCTTGATACTGGCAGCGGTGCTGTAGGCTTAATTACTTATATGAGGACTGATTCACTGTCGCTCTCAAATGAAGCAATGAATCAAATTAGAGGATACATTCAGTCAAATTTTGAAGCAGATTATTTACCTAAATCGCCTATTTTTTACAAAACAAAATCAAAAAATGCCCAAGAGGCACATGAAGCAATTAGACCAACAGATATTAGCCGAACACCCCAGAGCCTTATTGGTAGACTATCTCCTGAACAATTTAAGTTATACGAAATGATATGGAAGCGATCTCTAGCCAGCCAAATGACGCCAGCAAAGTTTGATGCAGTAAGTGTTGATCTTGCAATCGGCTCTGAAGCAAATTTATTTAGGGCGACGGGACAAACGCTAATATTCCCAGGATTTATTGCCATCTATACTGAAAGCCAAGATGACGCTTCAAATGAAGATGAAGACTCTCTTAAATTACCTCCACTTGAAACTGGTGAAATTCTAACTATTGATAAAATTTATGGGGATCAACATTTCACTGAGCCACCCCCCAGATACTCTGAAGCTAGCCTAGTCAAATCTTTGGAAGAATATGGTATTGGAAGACCTTCTACCTATGCAAGTATTATTTCAACACTTCAAGATCGTGAATATGTCATTCTCGACAAAAAAAGATTTATGCCTACTGATGTAGGTCGTGTGGTTAATAAATTTTTAACTGAGCATTTTTCCCGCTATGTAGATTATGATTTTACTGCCGGCCTTGAAAGCTCTTTAGACGAAATTGCAGAGAATAATAAAGAATGGGTTCCGCTTCTTAAAAGCTTTTGGGATGACTTCAATAAAACAATTATTGAAAAATCAAATATCGATCGAGCTGAAATTACACAAGAAGCCATTAATGAAGACTGCCCTAAATGCGGCAAACCTTTATTCTCAAGACTTGGTAGGAGAGGTAAATTCATTGGATGCTCAGGCTACCCTGATTGCGATTACACAAGAAATGTAAATGGTGATTCAAGCGCTCCGAATGAACCTGTTCTTGTTTGCAAGGATCCTGAAACCGGAAAAGATGTTCTTCTGTTAGTAGGTCCCTATGGGCCTTATCTTCAAGTAGGAGTTCAAGAAGAAGACAGCAAAAAGAAACCTAAACGCGTTAGCGTTCCTAAAGAAATTTCATTGAGTGATTTAAATGAAGATATAGCATTAAATCTTCTATCCCTTCCTAAAGAGTTAGGCCTCCACCCTGAAACCACCAAAAAAGTGATTGTAAATATTGGACGTTTTGGACCTTATGTAAATTATGATGGCAAATTTAAATCTATTCCAAGATCAGAATCTATTTTTGATATCACGCTGGATCGAGCCCTTGAGCTTATAGCAGAAGCTATTGCTAAAAATGCTCCTTTAAGAATTTTGGGTAACGATCCCGAAGCAAACCTTTCGGTTGAAATTTTTAATGGTCGCTATGGTATATACCTTCAAAAAGGCTCTACTAAAGTTACCTTGTCAAAAGATCAGGATATCGAAAAAATTACTTTAGAAGAGGCTCTAATACTTATTTCTAATAAAGAAGCTTCGAGCAAAGGCAAAAAGAAAACTGCAGCTAAAAAACAACTGTCAAGAAAATATCTGAGAAAAAAGCAGCTACTAAAAAACCTGCGGCAAAGAAAAAAACTGTAAAAGCTAAAAAAGTTTAGCTGTCTTGTTTAGATTGATTTAAATGAGAAATTGAAGAGGTTTTTTCGATCCACTTACGAATTCTATTTGCATCTGCAGTTCGAGTAGCACTTCCATAAGATTTAAGTAATACTATAATCATAGGCTGTCCACTTATCATGGCTTGCATGACTAGGCATCTTCCAGCTTCTTGGATAAAGCCAGTTTTTGATAAGCCAATAATCCAGTCACTCTTTCTTATCAGTCCATTAGTATTATTAAAATTTACTGGCGCACGATGTCCTTTAACGTAAGCTTCGTATGAAGCTGTCGTTGTAATTTCTCGAATTTCAGGGTATTGGTATGCGGCTTTTACCATCTTTACAAGATCTTCAGCTGTCGACATATTATGATTATTAAGCCCTGTAGGGTCTGCAAATTCACTGCGCGTCATGTCAAGTTGTAATGCTTTAATATTCATGGCATTTACGAAACCAGCTTTTCCTGTTGGATAATTTCTACCCAAAGCGGATGCTGCACGATTATCAGAAGCAATCAAAGCAATTTTAAGCAATTCTGAGCGGGGCAAGACTGTTCCCACTGGCAATTTTGAACTTGAATTTTTTAACGTATCTACATCTTCATTCGTGATGGCAATCTCTTCATCCATAGAAAGATTTGCATCTAAAGTTACCATAGCAGTCATAAGCTTAGTAACAGAAGCAATAGAAGTTAAAGCGTCAGTATCTTTGGCAAATAATACTTCGCCAGTATTTTGATTTACAATAAGAGCGTTTGAAGAGGCTACCCTTAAAAGGCCGTCTTTATTAGTCTTGGTATCTGCTCGAGATATGCGAGCTATCTCTGCTTTTGATGGTTTATTAGATTTAGATTGTTTTGCTTCGACTGTGATTGCAGGTAATGCAAGAAAAAAAGTAATGCTTAGGATGAAAAAAAGTCTGATACGTTCTCTCATACGGTAATCTCCTATTCATACTAAATTTACGCGATAATAAACAAAAAAAACATATTTGTCATTAACTTAATGTATCTAAAGATAAAGTTGCCGTTTACTAATTTATTATGAATATTTCTAATACGCTTATTTATACACGTGAGCACCTATGGATTAAACCCATTGGGGATGCTACTTATGAAATTGGCATTACCGATTACGCACAAAATCTTTTAGGTGATATCGTTTTTGTAGAGCTACCCAAATTACAAAGTCAGATCTCAAGAGATATTGCCTTTGGTACGATTGAGTCAGTTAAAACTGCTTCTGATTTAATAGGCCCACTCAATGGCGTAGTGATGGAAATTAATCCTAATATTCAAAAATCCCCAGAGTCAATTAATGACAAGCCCTATGAAACTTGGATTTGTAAAATGTCATCTCAAGATGACATAAATAACAAAGAGCTTTTTTTAGACGCTTCTCAATACTCCGAACTTACCCGCTAATTAAATTTCTTTTGTAACGTCAATTAGCTTAATCTCATAACCGCGATCACGATAAAACTTTAGACGATCTCTTGCTTTTTTCTTGTCTTCTTCGTCGTTGGATACAATCTCAATAAGCCTCAAGTACCTTGAAAAAGAAGGTGAAATATCTGATTTTAAATTAACCATAAAGTCATCACTTACAGATTTATGTTCCCAATCGATATGAACAGGCGCTCTCTCTTCATGGCTACCTATCATATGCGGCAGGAATGAAGTGACTGTAGCTGAATACAGAAACTCGCTTAATAGCTCAGCGCCATTTAAATCACTTACTGAAATATAAATTTTTCTTTTTCGAAAAATTTCTTTTTCTAAGATTTCGTGAATTTTATTAAATTTATTTTCTACATTAAAATAAAAATCTATATAGGTCATGAAGATTTAATATATTTTACTTAAAATATATTGAGTTAATAATCCAACTGGCCTTCCCGTAGCTCCTTTAGCTTTTCCGGATTTCCATGCAGTTCCTGCAATATCCAAATGAGCCCATTTATATTTTTTTGCAAACCTAGACAAGAAGCAAGCTGCAGTAATACTACCTCCTGCTCTTCCCCCAATATTAGCCATGTCTGCAAAGTTACTATCCAGTTGTGATTGATAGTCTTCCCACAACGGCATCCGCCATGCACGATCCATAGATATTTGACCTGCTGACTCAAGATCTTTTGCTAACTTATCGTCATTGCTATACAGGGCTGAAGCGTGATGCCCAAGAGCAATCACACATGCCCCTGTCAGAGTTGCAATATCAATTACAACCTCTGGATTAAATCTTTCTGCGTAAGTTAATGCATCGCATAAGATTAATCTTCCTTCAGCGTCAGTATTTAATACTTCAATTGTTTGGCCTGACATACTGGTTAAAATATCTCCGGGTTTCAAAGCTAACCCATCAGGTAAATTCTCACATGTTGGAATTATTCCAATGACATTCATGGGGAGATTTAATAGGCCAATTGTCTTAAAGGTACCGAGGACACTAGCCGCTCCACACATATCGTATTTCATTTCATCCATATCACCCGCAGGCTTAATTGATATGCCGCCCGCATCGAACGTAATACCCTTACCTACCAAAATAATGGGTTTTTGTGTTTTTTTCCCTTTATTGTGCTGAAGTACAATAAATTTTGGGGGCTGTCTGCTGCCTTTGGCTACACCAAGGAAAGATCCCATTTTTAATTTTTCAATTTGTTTTTGATCTAAAACATCAACCTTTATGCCATGTTCTTTTCCAATTTCTTGAGCTTTTTTGCCCAAATAAGTGGGTGTACATATGTTAGGTGGGAGATTGCCAAGCGTTTTTGTAAGCTCAATTCCTTTTGCTAATGCAAAGGATTTCTTTAGCGCTCCCTCAGCAATTTTTTGATTTTTCTTATCTACATTCACAAGAAAATCAAAAGTTTTTTTAGTTTTTTTATTGATTGTTTTGAGCTCAGCGAATTCATAACTCGCGTCCATAACTTCGTTTATAAAGAGCTCAATATTCCTCGCAATATCACTTTCTATAACTGGGGCAATTTGTATATAAGATGAAATTGTTTTAACGTCCATTTTCTTAAGTGCATAAATCATAGCTCTTACTGCAGCACAGTATTTTTTCCCATCCAGCTCTTTTTCTTTCCCTAAGCCTATTAAAAGTATTTTTGGGATCTTTATTCCAGGTACATTATATAAAATAAGAGAAGAGCCAGCTTTACCGCTCATATCACCATGTTTCAAAATAGAAGCAATATAACTAATTGTAGATGTGCTTAAAATTGGTTTGTCATATGCAACTTTAAGTGAGTCGTAAACTCCGAGGACTAATACATCTGACCGTTGTTTCTCCGGGTGATCTGTTTTTATGCTAAATTTCATATATATTCCTTAAATATTCTCGAATTTTAAAAACGGGAAAAATCAATGCTATTTAAAACCTCGTTAAAAAAAGAATTACTTCTTAATTCAGTTACGGCTCTTTTGGTTCTCATGAGCATAGTAATGGCCCAAAGAAGTACATTTTATCTTAGATTCGCAGCTAAGGGCGCTATTCCGAATGATTCAATCATGACAATTCTGGGGCTTAATCTTATCAAATATTCCCCCCTTCTTTTGTCTCTGTCTATTTTCTTAGCAGTACTTCTTACGCTTTCTCGATGGTATCGTGACCAAGAAATGATTATCTGGCTTAGCTCTGGCTTAAGTCTCGCAAAGATTATTAAACCAATTGCTTCTTTTGCTTTGCCGGCAATATTCATGGTGGCATTTCTTTCACTTTTTTTAAACCCTTGGGCGGTCAGAACTGCCGATCAATTTAAGAGCCAATTAAAAAGTCGCGATGAATTGTCAAGGCTTAATCCGGGGACGTTTAAAGAATCAAAAAGTTTAGATCGAGTATTTTATATTGAAAGCTTTGATGAATTAGGAAGTTCTGTAAAAAATATTTTTGTACAAACAAAGCACAATAATAAATTAGGCGTGGTGATTGCTAGCAATGGTCATCGAGAAATTTCAAGCAAAGGTGATAACTATATTATTTTGCAAAAAGGCCGAAGGTACGAGGGCATTCCAAATACAAAAGAGTTTTCTACTACTGAATTTGATCAATATGGCATTTTGACTGCCCAACAACCTGTTGAGCCTTATATAGAAAGTATTGATAGTAAAAAACTTTCTGATGTAATTAAATCTAATACTCTAGGAGACCGATTAGAACTTCAGTGGAGGATTGCATCTCCCATTTCATGCATTCTATTAGTTTTCTTAGCTATTCCCTTAAGCTTTACCAATCCTCGGGCAGGAAGATCTCTTAATATTATTTTTGCTGTGTTAATTTTTATTATCTACAATAATCTTTTAGCTATCATGAATACATTCATCACTCTTAAAAAAGTAAGTGTAACAATTGGTTTTTGGCCAATTCATCTTATTTTTTTATTTGTAGCCATTTATTTTACTTATAGACGGTCAATCAATCAGCCGTTGTTTAAATTAAAAAGCATCTTAAATACAAAATGAAAATTTTGTATCGATATCTTAATTTAGAGTTTGTTTTGCCAATTTTTGGGATCATGATTGGGCTTATAGGTATATTATCTTTTTTTGATTTCATTCAAGAAATGAATGATTTAGGCAAGGGAACGTATAGCTTACTTAGTATTTTTAGTTATGTTGTTTTTAGTATCCCAGGGCATGTTTATGAAATCGTCCCTATCGCAGTCCTTATTGGATCTATGTATGCTATCGGGCAGCTTTCTGAAAATTCTGAATTAACTGTTATACGTTCAAGCGGATACTCGATAAAGCACATAGCACTTACACTCTCATTTACCGGATTATTTTTTACTTTATTTACATTTGCGGTGGGAGATCTCGTGACTCCTTTTACAGAAAAAAAAGCGCAAGAAATAAAAATTACAGCCAAAGAGTCTATTGTGACTCAAGAATTTAGATCTGGTTTATGGATTAAAGATAGCAATAGCTTTATTAATGTTGAGCATGTTTTGCCAGATACAAGTTTATCAAATATACATATCTACGAATTCGATAATAATTTTCACCTAAGAACAATTACAAACGCTAAAAAAGGTAACTTTAAAGAATCTGAATGGAAGCTTGAGGATGTTGATCAAACAATTTTTAATCAAGATAAGATTTCTACGAATTCGCTCAAAAGTGCGAATTGGAAATCACTTATAAAACCTGAAATGATGAATGTTCTGCTTATCTCTCCAGAAAAAATGTCATCAATGGGCCTTATACATTTTATTAAATATCTGAAAAATAATAGGCAAAAAGTTACTAGATATGAAATAGCTTTATGGGAAAAATTAATTTATCCACTAGCATCTATTGCAATGGTATTGTTTGCAATTCCATTCGGATTTTTTCAAGAACGCTCTGGCGGTAAAAATGTAAAGATATTTCTAGGCATTCTTTTTGGTATTTTCTACCAGATCATGAACTCAGGATTTAGGCATATTGGACTTCTTAACGACTGGCACCCTCTATCTTGTGCAGTCATACCTACGCTTATCTTTTTTTCAATCGGTGTGATGATGATTTATAAAACCGAACATCAATAAAGTGATTATTCAAAATTTGATCATGAAGATATAAATGTTTCTTATTTGTAAGTGCCCATATGAAGGCTATGCCTCCGATAAGCGCTCCCAAGGTTGCATAAATATAACGCTTCCATGCTAATTTATTACTTAGGGCTCCGTGCCTAGAAATTATTTTTAATTTCCATGCTCTCATTGCCAGAGTCTGGCCTGATTTGGTCCAGCAATAAGTTAAATAAAATCCTGAGATAAGCCATAAATAAATCTGAAATATTAGCCTGCGATATGCACCGAAAAAATCATCAAAGAAATATATAAAAATAAATCCTGCTACCATCCATATGGGTACTAGAGCGAATAATTCATATATTAAAGAACCATAAACTCGAATGAGCGGCGGATTATCTTTTTTCACAAATAAAAAACTAAATCAATGCAGTGCAAAATATAGGTAGATAAAATAAAAGATGCCATTTATACCTAAATGCCAAACTTTTATATTAGATTTGTGAATCAGAGTTCTGATCCACAAAGAAGAAAGTAGCGTTATAAAGATACATAAATAAACTTCTTTTCTTGGCTCCCACGGCGTTAAAAGTATGCCAATTGCAGGAAGGAGTGTTCCTTGAAATACCATCGCGCCAGTTATATTACCAAATGCAAGTGTATCTTTACCTTTGCGAATCCAAAAAATACTATTCACTTTTTCAGGAAGCTCTGTCGCTATTGGAATAATTAACATCGACAAAATAAGTGCAGAAATTCCCAATATAGATGAAGTCTCTTCAATTCCAGAAATAAATCCTTTTGCACCAAATATCAGAAGAGCTAAGCCAATAAGTAATTGAATAGAAATAATCAAATAATTATTTGGCAAACCAATTCTTTCCATAAACATAGGATTCGATGCTTCAGTTGAGTGGCCTTCACTCACAAGTTTTTTTGATGCTCGAATAGTCATTAAAATATATATAAAATATGAAAAAACCATTAAAAATGCTATTAACCCTCTAGCGAGTTCGGACGTATGAGGAATAAATAAAGCTATTCCAGCGAAGATAAATGAGAATATAAAAAAATCTAAATCCCTAATCAACCCTGTTTTTTCAGGTTTTAGATGTCCTCCAAGTCCTCTATGGCCAATTACAGAAATAGCCATAATAAACATTGTTAAAGTAGAGAGCATCAGAGGGGCGCCTAAAATTGCTCCTACCCCAACATCGTGATTAGTCTTGGCGTCTCCATGAGAAGACAAAAGTGCTAATAGAGGGACTAACGTTTCTGGAAGCGCGGTTCCTATAGCTGCAAAAATTGATCCTGTGACGCCCTCCGAAATTTTTAATTTTTCCCCTAAATGCTCAAGTGCATTGGTAAATATCTCAGCTGCGACTAGAATAACTAATAACATTAAAAATAATTGTAAGAAAATCATTTCATTCCTTTAATTTTAAATACTACTTAAATTAATAATGCTTTCATCTCTATTGATAAACGATGCAGGATTTGCAAAACAAGCAGAGATTATATTATCGCCTAACTTTGATAATAGACCGAATAAGTCTAATATTAATTTGATTGTAATTCATAACATTAGTCTTCCACCCGGAATTTATGGGGGCAATAATATCATTGATTTATTTACAAATAAACTTAACTCTGACGGTCACGAATACTTTAAATCTCTTTCAGGCCTAAAAGTATCATCTCATTTTTTGATTAGGAGAGATGGTGTGCTCATTCAATTTGTGTCATGTTTAGATCGCGCGTGGCATGCAGGTGAGTCGACTTGGAATCATGTTAATAATTGCAATGATTTTTCGATTGGGATTGAACTGGAAGGTAGCGACTATGATAGTTTTGAATCTAAGCAGTATAAATGCCTAGAAAAACTCATTCAAAGCATAGTCAAACAATACCCGATTGAATCTATTGTGGGACACTCTGATATCTCGCCATCACGAAAAACAGATCCGGGGCCTTATTTTGACTGGAAAAAAATAGAACTTTACACTGAAAAATTAAAGTATAAACGTTAATTTTTTAATCAATACGCTCTAATACTGCCGCAAAAAATCCATCTGTTTTCTGATTATGCGGAGTCAGTTCCAAAAAAATACCTGTAGAAAGAGGTATTTGATTTTTTATCAAAATATCATTAACTGAAATTATTTTAAAATTTCTATTCTTCTCTAAAAAACTTTCAATAATAAGCGCATTTTCTCTTTTTAAAAGGCTACATGTGGAATAAATTAATCGGCCTTCTTTTTTTACTAGTTTTTTAGCTTCATCTAGAATGGCTAGCTGTTTCAAGTTAAGCTCGTCTAGGTCTTGAATAGAATTTTTCCATTTTAAATCTGGATTTCTTCTAAATGTTCCAGTGCCACTGCAAGGAACGTCAGCAAGCACTCGATCAAATTTTCCATGTAATTTTTTTAACTTTGCGTCTTTTTCATTTTTAATTTTTTGTGCAAATAAGTTAGATAATCCAGATTTTTTCAGTCGCTTACCTAAATTAATAATTCTTTTTTCAGAAATATCATAAGCATATATACGTCCCGTATTTTTCATAATGGCACCTATTGCCAAACTCTTGCCTCCTGCGCCAGCACAAAAATCTGCAACCATCATTCCTCTTTTTGCATCTACCAGGAAACTTAGTATTTGACTGCTTTCGTCTTGAACTTCAATCTTTCCTTCTAAAAATAATTTATTACGACTTAATGACGTTCCCCGAGCAATTCTGATCCCCGATGGTGAATAAGTCATAACCTCAATATCGGCTATTTCTTTTGCAAGCTGATCAACTAGATCATCTCGACTTATTTTTATTGTATTAACTCTCATATCTAATTTAGCTGGCTCAAGGAAACTTCTTCCTAGATCTATTGCTTCTTCTAAGCCATACTGTTCAACCAATAAATCCCAAAGCCAATCTGGCAAACTTAATTTCTCAGGCCAGGTATAGTTTTCAGTGTCTCTTGATTTTAGTGATTTAGCCCACTCAATTTCATCTTTACTGAGCCCATGCTCAAGTTCACGAATACTTCTGCCTTCAGTTTTGATTAGCCAAGCAATCACTAGCTTTTTATAATTACTATCGTCTTCATTTATTTTCTTTAAAAATCTGAGCCGCCTGATGATGCCGTAGATACATTCAGCGATTTCTCCCCTATCTTTTTGGCCAAGTTCACCATGTTCCCTATAATAATTGCTCAATTTCATATCTGCAGGGCCATGAAAATCTAATATTTCACCCAAAATATTTGCACAGTGCTGTATCAAATTTAGATTTAACATATTTATAAGCCTAAACTTTCAATTTCTATTTTTTTAGCGGATTGATCTAAGATACTTCCATCTTTTTCTGTTTTTCTTATCTTTATCGGAATAAATCTATAATCTTTTGCAAGCCATAGATCAATTCTTTCTTCGTTAGAGTAATTAAATTTTGCTATATGCATAGTTTCTATCTTATCAGTATCAGTTTCGATAATTTCATCTCCAATATAAGCGTAATCATATGGCTTATAAGATTTACCATTTGTAATGTACAGTTTCATTTTTGTTAAAGGGGGTTCAAACATGAATTGATACATGAAACTCAACATATCTTGTGAAGCTTCTTGCATTTCAAACTCATTTGTTTTTCCATTCATTGTTGTAATTATTTTTTTAGATTCCCAATCAAATGCTGCAGCATTATCTATTCTGCTGCCAAATTGATAATGGTAATTAAGGGGCTTTAAGCCCTCTGAAGTGACAAACCCATCGCTGGTTTGTACTAATTTATTCCAATAAAAAAGAGATACAAACCCCTTTGCCTCAACTTCATTCCTTATGCTGTAGCGATTATCCTGATCTAGTAAATAAATTGTTTTCGCAGCGCCAATAGCTGAGCCATCTAAGCTTCTTCTTACATCATAATCAATAATCACTTTTTTATATTGAATTTCTTTTTTTCCCTCCCCATTTGAAATTTCACTTACATCATTGCCTTGAAGGTTACGATCTAAATCATTTTCTTTGCCTTCCTCTTTTTTTGTCGAACTATTATCTAGCTCCTTATTTTTCTTAATACTCTTTTTAGGGGGGGATGATTTCTTTTGAGCTACTGATTGATCATTTTTTAAAGGGCTTTCAAGATGACTTACAATAACGATGTTTAGACTATCTGACTCTTTTAAAAAGAATGGGTTGTATACATCGATACCGCCCAATAAAAAAAGATGAATTAAAATTGAAACAAAAATAGCTAACAAAAATTTAACATGATTACTTTTCAGTGACTTTTTAATACGATTAAAGTCCATTGAGGTCTATATTTGCCTGCACCAAATTTTGCTCTAATGTTGAGCCATTTTTTTCCTGGTAACGAATACGAATAGGCAGCCTATAACCCTTATTATTCAACCATATTTGAGTTTCTGGCTTGCCATCTTTTTCGGCGATACTTTGAATTGAGGTCGTCTCAAAATTTATATTACCTAATGAAAGTTCGACTTTTTTGTCCACAACCTTGAATTGGTATTTTTTATATTTTTTACCAGTAGCTGATACAAACTCAATCATAGATTCTTCAAAATTTTCATAATTAAATTGATATAAGTAACTAATCAAATCCTGTGTTTTATTTTCTATATTTTCTTTCGTTTCACTTCCTTTATAGCGAGTTATTAATATTTGATTATCCCAATCAAAATCTACGATTGCATTTTTACTCGCATTACTTCCTTGGCGGACTTCAAAGCGTTTCGGCTTTAAACCTTCAAATGAAATCTTACCTTCACTTATTAATACGCGATCTCCAAATAGAGCGTAAAGACCAACCCCTTTTGTAATACTCTCTATATGATAGTTACCTGCATCATCAATCATAAATTTTTCAATGACTGTACCTAGCGACTCTCCGTTTTGGGTGAGTTCGTATTTCAACTCTAGAATACTGGGAAGCTCTTTTGAGAGAGCTAAGGTACTAAATAAAAACAGAAAAACTGCTAGCCACTTTTTGAATGGCAATAATCTTTTCATGTTTAGATTAAATCACCATGGTAGGTTGTTCATTAGCTTCACGTTTTCTAATGATGCCTATCTCGTAAACAGTCTCTTTTGATTCTTCTAAGATTTCCTTTGCACGAGCCACATCTTTTTGGTCAAGAATAATAGCCATACCTATTCCACAATTAAATGTGCGATAAAGTTCTGCACTAGAAATATTTCCTTTATCTTGTAGCCACTGAAAAAGTTTTGGCAATGGCCAGCTTGATGATTGAATTTCTGCTACTAAATCTTCACCTAAAATCCGTGGGATATTTTCTGTAATACCTCCGCCCGTGATATGGGCCATACCTTTAATCTTGATTGTCTCTTTAAGCTTAAGAATAGATTTGACATAGAGTTTAGTGGGCTCCATTACAATATCTCTTAATGTTTTTCCATCAAAAGGCGATGAAAAATCAATCTTTTCATTACTAATAATTTTCCTAATCAGCGAATATCCGTTTGAATGAGCTCCGCTAGACGCAAGGCCAATAACTGCATCGCCAAATCTGATTGTTTTGCCATCAATGATTTCACTTTTTTCTACAACGCCTACTGCAAAACCAGCTAAATCATACTCACCTTCAGGATACATGCCTGGCATTTCTGCTGTTTCTCCACCCACAAGCGCACATCCAGACTGAGCACATCCATCTGCAATGCCCTTAATAACCTGCGATGCTGTTTCTACGTCAAGTTTGCCACATGCAAAATAATCAAGAAAAAATAAAGGTTCAGCACCTTGCACTAATATATCGTTAACACTCATGGCAACTAAATCAATCCCAACTGTGTCATGTTTGTTCAGTTCGAATGCCAATTTAAGCTTTGTGCCTACCCCATCTGTACCGGAAACTAGGACAGGCTCTTTATATTTTTTAGGCACTTCAAACAAAGATCCAAAACCTCCAATACCCCCCAAAACCTCGGCTCGCATAGTTTTTTTTGCAAATGGCTTGATTCTTTCAACAAGCGCATCCCCCGCCTCAATATCTACCCCTGCATCTCTATAAGTGATGGATTGATTATCTTTTCTTGTATCATCTTTATTCAAAAGATTAGCTCTCTTTCATTAAACTTTTGGGTTAGTCGTTATAATTGAAATTTTAACCGAAATATATTTTAAAGATGTGCATAATTAAGGCTATCTTTACCTAAATAAGCTTTCTCATAGACATGAAACAGATGCTATTAGCTCTATCCCCTTCCCCAAAACAATCTTTTGAAAACTTTGTGGTTGGTCACAATATCGAAGTGATTCACACCTTAAAGCAAATCATCTCTCATAAACTACCTATTCAATTCATTTATCTTTGGGGTAACGAAGGTTCGGGCAAATCTCATTTGGCTCATATTGCGTCTGATCACGGATTTGTGATTCATGATGACGTTCATTTGCTTGATGACTCAGGTCAAATTGAATTATTCAACACATATAATCGATGTAAAGAATCTCATCAGAACATGTTGGTGTCAGGGCTTTATTCACCGCTCCAGATGAAATTAAGAGATGATTTAGCAACTAGGCTTGCTTGGGGAGTAACTTATGAAGTGATAGCTCTTTCAGATGAAGAAAAAAAGTTAGCACTTCTAAGACACGCTGATGAAAGAGGTATAAAACTTAACACGGATATTATTGATTATTGCTTAAGGTATCTAAAAAGAGATATGCCAAATTTATTTTCTATTTTAGAAGATTTAGATAAATGGTCTTTAAGTTACAAAAGGCCTATTACTCTTCCGCTGCTTAAAGAGATTATTGCAGCCAATAAGATTTAAACTTATTGGCGAATCAAGTAATCAAAAGCTCCTAAAGAAGCTTTAGCGCCCTCGCTCATTGCAATAATAATCTGTTTATAAGGCACGGTAGTAGCATCCCCAGCTGCGAATAGTCCTTTCAATGAAGATTGCCCATGGCTATCAATAATAATTTCTCCAAACTTAGAGAGATCTACAGTATTTTTTATAAAGTCAGTATTTGGCAAAAGTCCAATTTGAATAAAAATGCCTTCAAGTAGAATCGTTTTCTTTTCGTTTGTTTTTTGATCAAGATAAATCATGCTATTTACTTTATCAGTACCAAGGACTTCCAATGTTTGTGCATTTAATATGACATCTACATTTGACAAGCTATAGAGTCTCTTTTGTAAGATATTATCAGCTTTGAGTTCTGGGGCAAATTCAAAAAGCGTGACATGCCCTACGATATTTGCAAGATCAATAGCAGCCTCAACACCAGAGTTTCCTCCACCTACGACTGCAACGTGTTTACCTTTAAATAAAGGTCCATCGCAATGCGGGCAATAAGCAACACCCTTACCTTTAAATTCTTTTTCGCCCGGAACATTTAATTCCCTCCATCTTGCACCTGTTGCAACAATGACTGATTTGCTTTTCAGCTTTCCACCATTTTCTAGCTCTACTTCAAATAAAGCATTTTCATCATTTTTTTGAATACTCTTTACACGCTGTAAATTCATAATATCAACATCGTATTCCTTCACGTGTTCTTCAAGAGCTGTTACTAATTTTGGTCCTTCTGTAGCTTTGACTGAAATAAAATTTTCTATGCCTAAAGTATCCATAACTTGCCCACCAAAACGCTCGGACACAATTCCTGTTCGAAGGCCTTTTCGTGCACTATATACAGCAGCTGAAGCCCCGGCTGGACCACCACCAACAATTAAAATATCGTATGTCTCTTTTTTGGAAATTTTCTCAGCTTCTTTTAAGCTAGCACTTGAGTCGATCTTATTTACAATTTCATCAAGCTCCATTCTTCCTTGACCAAAATGCTTACCATTAAGAAAGATAGTAGGTACAGCCATAATTTGTTTGTCTTCTACTTCCTTCTGAAATAATGCGCCATCTATCATGACGTGCGAAATGTTGGAATTAATAATAGACATTGCATTCAGCGCCTGAACAACATCAGGACAATTATGGCAACTCAACGAAATATAAGTTTCAAAATGAAACTTGCCTTGAATATTCTTAATTTGCTCTATTTTTTCAGCGTCTATCTTTATTGGATGTCCGCCTGCCTGAAGCAAAGCCAACACAAATGACGTAAATTCATGTCCCGAGGGAATGCCTGCGAAAGTTATACCCGTAAGATCTGTTTCTCGATTGACTTCAAAAGAGGGAATTCTTTTAGAAACATCTGTTTCTTTATTTAAAGTTATTTTTTCTGACAAAGAAGTAACTTCTTCTAACATCTTTAGCATTTCTTGAGATGAAGCTGTCTCGTCAAGATTTGCCAGAAGCTTAATCGGATTGACAAGCCTAGCCATGTAATCTTGTAATTGATTTTTAATTGTTATATCGAGAGCCATTTACTTCCCTAAGATGTTTATGAAATTCCCAGGCCCTTATGGCCTGGGTTTCATTTTTTTGTGATTAGATCTTGCCTACGAGATCTAGTGATGGAGCTATTGTTTTAGCACCCTCTTGCCATTTAGCCGGACATACTTGGCCTGGATTATTAGCTACATATTGTGCGGCTTTTAGCTTACGTAATGTTTCTTTGACATCACGAGCTATCGCATTGTCATGCACTTCCATGGTTTTAATTTCACCCTTTGGATTGATAATAAAAGTACCGCGTAAGGCTAGCCCTTCTTCATCAATATGTACTTCGAATGCACGTGTTAATTGATGTGTAGGATCTCCAACTAATGGAAATTTTGACTTACCAACCGCTGGTGAAGTTTCGTGCCAAACTTTATGCGAAAAATGAGTGTCAGTCGTCACGATATAGACTTCTGCACCTACTTTTTGAAATTCTGCATAATGATCAGCAGCATCTTCAACTTCTGTTGGGCAATTAAATGTAAATGCAGCTGGCATAAAAATTACAACTGACCATTTGCCTTTAAAATTTGCTTCTGTAACATCAACGAACTTACCATTGTGAAATGCTGTTGCTTTGAACGGTTTTACTTCAGTATTAACTAACGAAGACATCGTCTTCTCCTTCTTTGGTTGGTTGAAAAATGTTGATTATAGGTAGGTCTATTTAATATGTAAAATCAATTGTTATTATAAATATGATTTATAATACTTATCAGAGCAAATAATATGTTTCAGATTTAAAGAAGAGAGGAAATATGATTTTATTTTTTATCTTTGGTGTCTTCGAAGCTGTTCTCAAATTTCAATTGTTTTAAGCGCGACTCTACAATTGATTTTTGATAAAAATTACCATCTTTAGACTTAGCAGCAAACTCCATCTGCTCTATCGCTCTTGGCAAATTAAATTTGCGATAGTAAGCCTCAGATTGAGCCTGATATTGAAGCAATTCTTTTCCTTCTTTTGCATAAGCCTTCGAAAGTAATTCATAGAAATAGCTATCTTCAGGATAAGTATTTAACTTTTCATTAATAAGTCTGATAGATTTTTCAGTTTCATTGGTCATTAGATAATGTTCTGCTAGCCCATAAATTAAAGCTCGATAGTTGGGATATATATTCAGCGCTTTTAAATAATGATTTAATGCTTGGGCTGGTTGATTTGTGGAAACTTCTAATTTGCATCCAAGCGTTTCAATCAGTGCGTTTTTTTTCGAATTTGCTTTTAGCCACTCAACTTCTTGACGAGCTCTTACAAAGTCACTTTTCCTCATGTAAGCAATTGCCAGACCGTATCGTTCAGAAGCCTCATTTATATAACGTTTATCTTTTATACTTCCTTCAAACTCATCAACAGCAGATTGAGGCGTGCCATTGGAAGCCCTCAATTTTGATTTAATAAATACAAAGTCAGGGTTGTCGGGTATTTGCCTATAACGACTTTCTTTGACTCTGTTTGAAATTTCGCTGATACGATCAGTTGTAATAGGGTGAGTTCTTAAAAAGCTCGGCGCCGCGCCTTCTGAAAAACGAGAGCCTCTTTGGAGGGTATTAAAGAATGAAACCATTGATCGACCATCAAAACCCGCGTCAGTCAAAATTTGAAAACCTACCCGGTCTGCTTCTTTTTCATGCTCTCTTGTATAGTCCAATTGTTTTTGCACTCCCATGGCTGAGGCAGCAGTCATAGTTCCAGCTGACAACTGAGGATTGGCTCTTGCGACAAGAAGAGCTAAGGCAATACCTAATACAGTTTTAATTGAATCATTCTTTTGTTGGGCAATCATTCTTGGCAAATGCCTTTGTGTCACGTGAGCAATTTCATGGCCCAACACACTAGCAACCTCTGACTCACTATTTGAAGCCAAAATTAAGCCGGTATGAACGCCAACTACTCCTCCAAGCATTGCAAAAGCATTAATTGAAGATTCATTAACTACAAAAAAATTAAACTGTTGTCTTTTGTTAGGGCTATATGCGACTAATCTATCACCCAGATTTTTCAGATAATCAATCACCTCAATATCTTGAACAATTTCAGGGCTAACGGCCACTTCCTTTAAAATTGCTTTGGCAATAGCCTGCTCTTCTTTAGCAGATATAATGAGCTGAGATGCGTCACCCAGATCAGGCAATTCATTGGCAAAAACGGACAGGCAACAAAAAAAACTAGCTAATAATGTAATTTTAAATTTCATCATTGGTATGATACCTAGATTAATAATCACTTACATCTATGTTTGAGAAGATAAACTAATTAAATTTATGAAAAAACTAACTCATATTAATCAAAAAGGTAATGCGCAACTTGTAGATATTACTGACAAAGCAATTACCCATCGAAAAGCAACAGCCGAAGGCACAATTCAACTAAACAAAGATACTTTAAAGATCATTCAAGCTAATTTAATTAAAAAAGGTGATGTTTTAAACACTGCGAAAATTGCAGGAATTCAAGCTGCAAAAAAAACTTGGGAGCTGATTCCACTTTGTCATTCAATCAACCTTACAAAAATTGATATTGAATTTAATATTGATAAAAAAAATAATACGATTGTGTGTCAATCTTCCTGTGAATGTTTTGCACAAACAGGACTTGAAATGGAAGCCCTTTCAGCCGTTAATATTGCTCTCCTCACCATTTATGACATGGTGAAAGCAGTAGACCGCACGATGGTAATCTCAAATATCCACTTAGTGGAGAAGTCTGGGGGACGCTCTGGTCTTTATAAGCGAGGGGTTAAAGTTAAACCTAAGAAAGAGGTTTAAATGAAGAAATAGAAGTTTTGCTCCAAAGAAGTGATTATTTTTAAAATCTAAACATCAATTCATTTCTTCTAAGAAACGGCAGGGTCCAAGGCGGGTTATAGCGAGCTAGTATTGCAGGACCCTTTGGCTCTAAGTTTCTTTTTTTCATTTCTTCATTAAGCAAACTTAACATCTCCGCATATTTTTTTTCTCGCACCAAACCAGAGAATGTAATAACTGCAAATTTTTCTGCGGGTACTTCAGCAATTTTAACTTCTGGATTATTTGGGATAGGAAGAGTCTCTTTTGTAAATTGCTTTGGCATATTAAAACTAACATACCAACCTCTCTCAGTTTCTTCAGAAATAACTGGCGCTGTCATTTCTATCTTCTCGGAAGCATCCCGAGTAATTACCGGGGCAGTCATGTCAATTTTTTTTGACCCTTCATTTGTTTTATTATTCCCAAAAATAAAATCAGCTAGCAAACGAAATCCTTTACTTGATGCTGTATCGAATGTCCCTGTAACTAGAACTTGAGCAATTAATTTAGGCTGGTACTCTCTAATCTCAAATGCATCTTTTTTTTCAATGCTGATAAATTCTGGTTCTTCAATC
>JAPLQN010000089.1 GCA_026399645.1 Candidatus Methylopumilus sp.
AAGAAAATTTTTAACTAATTGAAGAGTGTAAATTATGGTAATTATTCGACTTTCTAGAGGCGGTTCAAAAAAGACCCCTTTTTACAATGTAGTAGTGGCAGATTCAAGAAATCGCCGCGACGGACGCTTTATTGAGCGTATTGGTTTTTATAACCCAATGGCTAAGATTGGCACCGAAGCACTTCGTATTGATAACGAACGTGTGACACATTGGAAAGGTCATGGCGCACTCCTCTCAGATTCAGTTCACCGTTTAGTTAAACTGCATGCAAAAGGCCCAGAAGCAATCGTGGCTTTAAAGAAAAAAGACGCAGATAAAGTAGAGCTAAGAAAAGCTAAAGAAGCTGCTAAGAGAGCTGAAGAATTAAAAGTAGCGATGGACGCTAAAGAAGCAGAAGAAAAAGCGAAGGCAGCAGAAGCTGCAGCAGCACCTGCGGCTGAAGCGGCTCCTGCAGAAGCAGCAGCTCCTGAAGTTACAACCGAAGCAGCTCCAGTTGAGGCAACTCCTGAAGCAGCAGCTCCTGAAGCAGCAGCTCCTGAAGCAACTCCAACAGAAGCAGTAGCTCCTGAAGCAGCTCCAGCAGAGGCGACTGAACCACCAGCTGAAAGCGCTTAATGTTTTAATTCACTTGTTGATACAAGTGATATGAGTGAGATAGAAAAATTTATCATGGCACGCATCAGTGGGCCATATGGTGTCAAAGGTTGGATCAAGATCCAGCCCTTCACGATAGATATCAATCATCTGCTAAACAAAAAAGAGTGGCTTATTGGAGATGAAAAATCATCGATAAGTTACCCGATCGAAATATCAAAAATACACGGCAACAGTATCGTTGCTAAATTAATAAATATTGATGATCGAGATGCAGCATTTGGGTTAAGAAATAAAACAATTTTAATACCCAAGCATGAGTTACCCGCCTTAGAAAAAGGTGAGTATTACTGGAATGATTTGATGGGACATGCCGTCATCAACCAGAAACAAGAACATTTAGGTGTTGTTCAAACTTTTCTGGAAACAGGAGCGAACGATGTCTTAGTTGTTAAGGGCGACAAAGAGCATTTGATCCCTTTTATTCCGCATGTGATTTTAAATGTGGATATGGAAAAAAAAGAAATTGAAGTTGACTGGGATAAAGATTTTTAAATGAAGCCTTTATCTTTTGATGTGGTGACACTTTTTCCGGAGATGTTTCAAGCATTAAAGGATTTTGGTATTACCTCTCGCGCATTTCATGAAGCGTTTGTGGATTTGACGTTATGGAATCCAAGAGATTTTACGAGTGATACACATCGTACAGTGGATGATAGGCCTTATGGCGGCGGCCCTGGCATGCTCATGATGATTGAGCCTTTAAAGAAGGCGATCGATGCGGCCAAAAAAGCGCAAATGAATAAAGGTATTCAAGATGTGCGAGTGATTCATTTATCCCCAAGAGGATTGCCACTCACACATCAAAAAGTGATGGAATTGTCAAAAGCTTCAGGGCTCATTTTTTTAGCGAGTCGTTATGAAGGAGTTGATGAGCGGTTGATCGAAAGTAGTGTCGATGAAGAAATTTCAATTGGTGACTACGTATTAAGTGGCGGGGAATTACCCACCATGGTGGTGATGGATGCCATTATTAGGCAACTACCAGGGGTGTTAGGCGATGATAACTCAGCCATTGAGGATTCGTTTGTGAATGGCTTACTTGATTGCCCTCACTATACGAGGCCTGAGGTGTTTGAAGGATCCAAGGTGCCAGATGTATTATTGTCGGGTAACCATGCTAGAATTAGCGCCTGGCGATTTCAGCAATCGTTAGCGTTAACCAAGGTCAGACGACCTGATTTGTTGGCCGCAAGGCTGTTGACTAAAGAAGAGACTCGGCTGCTTCAAGAAATTGATAAGCAGGAACAAGACTCTATATAACTAAAAGGAACGGATTATGGCAGATATTATTCAATTATTAGAGCAAGAAG
>JAPLQN010000038.1 GCA_026399645.1 Candidatus Methylopumilus sp.
CCATGCCTACGAAGAAAGCAGACACTATAATAATAATTAAAGACATCACGCCAGTGAAATAAATTTCGCGGATTGTTAAATGAATACGTCTAAAACTTTCGCCTGAATAAATTAAGGTTAATAAAAATAAACGAGCAGCAGAGCCAAGACGCCAAATTCTTGAAGTCACTTGGTTACCTAAACTGCTTAAAATTTTAAAAATTGGGTTCATAATTAAACAGACTCGTAAATATCTTTTTTGTAACTAGGGGCATTGTAATGAAATGGAACGGGGCCATCTTTTTCACCATGAACAAATTGATGAACAAAAGGGAGTTTAGATTTTGATAGTTCTTTTGGTGAACCTTCTGCGGCGACGACTCCATCTGCAATAAAATAAATATAGTCCGCAAAAGAAAAAGCTTCTTCCACATCATGCGTCACAATAATTGAAGTTGCTCCTAACGCATCATTGAGTGTTCTAATAAGATCACAAATCACTGCCATAGAAATAGGGTCTAATCCTGCAAAAGGCTCGTCATACATAATAACATCTGGGTCTAATGCAATGGCTCTTGCAAGTGCAACTCGTCTTGCCATGCCTCCTGAAAGCTCAGTAGACATAAGCTTATGAGCGCCTCGAAGGCCTACAGCGTTTAGTTTCATAAGCACTAAGTCGCGAATCATACTTTCGGGTAATTTTGTATGTTCACGAATTGGAAATGCTACATTGTCAAAGACAGACAAGTCAGTAAAAAGTGCGCCGTGCTGGAAAAGCATACCCATTTTTCTTCGCAATTCATAAATGCCCTGCCTATCTTGCTTATGAACAATTTTGCCGTCCACCGAGACCTGGCCTGCTTTAGGTTTTATTTGTCCGCCTATCAAACGAAGAATAGTCGTTTTACCGCAACCACTTCCACCCATAATAGCAGTGACTTTGCCGCGAGGAAAAACCATATTGATATCTTTATGAAGCATACGATTATAGTAGCCAAAAGATAAATTTTCAATTTCAACGATATTTTTTTGGGTCATATTTAGATATGGATTTTAGAACCATCATTTTACATGGAATTAAAGCTCTCCGTATGAATGCAGTCCTGACAAAAACATATTGACACCTAAAAAAGCGAAGGTGGTGATAATGAGACCGATAAGTGCCCACCATGCTAAGACAGTGCCTCTTAACCCTTTTACAATTCTATAATGAAGCCAAGCTGCATAATTTAACCATACTATTAAAGCCCATGTTTCTTTAGGATCCCATGACCAATAACCGCCCCAAGCTTCTGCTGCCCAAATAGCACCTAATATAGTTGCGACAGTAAAAAATATAAAGCCAATTGCAATCGATTTGTAAATAAGATCATCAAGAACAGCTAGCTTTGGTAGATAAGAGGCTAATATTTTTTTAGCTGAAAGTAAGTAGGCTATAGATACCATTGCTGCTATGGAGAAAGCGCCATACCCTATAAAATTAGCAGGTACGTGTATTTTCATCCAGTAAGATTGAAGGGCTGGGACTAAGGGCTGAACACCATCAGCATGCCTATCAAACGTGTACCATAAGATAAATCCTACAGCAGCGTTTATTACAATCAATACGAATGCACCTAATTTTTTAGTATTAAATTTTTCTTCATAAAATAAATAAAGAAGTGATGTGATTAAGCAAAATAAAATGAATACCTCATATAAGTTACTAATTGGGATATGGCCAATATCTAATCCTATTAAATAAGACTCGTACCATCTGACCAAAAGTCCTGTGAATCCAAATAAAATTGCAATAGATGTAAAAGAGGATGCAATATCATCGAGTAATTTATTTTTTGCAAGTAATCCTAGCCAATAAAGTACCAGTGCCAAAACAAAAAAAACATTCATCCACATAATGGCTGATTGACTCGACAAAAGATATTTTAATAAAAAGACTTGCTCATTATTTGTTAGCACTCCTGAATAGAGTTGGATAGCAAAAAGGCTCAGAGCAAATACTAGTATGATAATTTTCTTAAAATGATTCCAATTCCATCCAAGCCAGCTAAAAAATCCAACACTACTCAGTAAAATTGCCTTTTCGTAAATATCCATATAGCTACTAAATGTCTTTAATGCATATAAAGCGCCACCCAATAACAAGGAAAGGTATAAAACATTTAATATTACAAATGATGTTTTTGATGCTTTAAATAATTTAGTGAACATGGCTAACCTTTTATTGAATAATTTTCTTAATTGCTTGACTAACTTTTCTGTAATCAAGTTCAAAATCTATATTTTTTCTATTGGAGCTGACTGCAATTATAGCCCCTCCTTTGGCTTTGATTAGGAGCCATAATTTTCTTTCATGCAAATAGATCATTGAGAAAATACCAAGCACTAAACTTAAGGAGCCAAGATAAACCCAAAACTGCCCAGGAGATTTTGTAAGCTGGAGTCCGCTTGCCTCTTTTTGCTCATAATTTGTCAGCTCAAAATAATAGGGGGACCCAAATAGAAACATATCACTATATGCATTTAAAGACTCTTGAATAAATCTAATTGCAGACTGGTCTATCTCTTTATCTGAAAGATTAAAATAATTTTTATAAAGCTCTATTGATGCAATATCTATAATCTTTAAGTAAGCCTGTACTGCTTTTTCTTTTTCATTGGTAGGAATATTGTTATCAATATTTTGAGCAATATTCGAAAAACCTCCCTCTACAAATAGGGTCATTATTTTATTAACGCTATCTTCGAAAGACTGTTTAACAGACGAATTGTTATCTGATTTTACAGATCGATTTGTCATCTTTTTTGCAACCATTTCAATCAAAATTTTATTTTGAAGAGCTTCTTTGAATGAGATGAATTCTGCAATAGAGCCATTTTTATCTGCGGGTATCTTTAAATATTTAAATTCTTCTTGAGGCGTCTCTCTCATTCCACTTATAAAGAATGGTCTGTCATCGATGAGCATAGCAAGCTGATAAGAAATATACTCACGGGCCTGTCCTGAATTATTTCTGATTTTATATGTAACGCTAGGCCCGACGTTTCTGGGCTTTTCTTTTACACCTTCCTTTAAATTCAAGATATTAAATTTTCTGAAATCATTAAATTCATAGGTAAGCTGATCTTTATCTAATTTAATTTTCTCAAAAATCTTTGCATTTATTTTTTGCGAGCCACTCGAATTTAATAAATTCCATAATTTAACATCAAGGTTTGTCCCTCCATCTTGGAAATCTGATTGATATATAGAAATCCCCTTATAGGTAAAAGGATGATTAACAGTGATTGTCGTTGCAATGTCTTGAGAAAGTTCGGGATCAGAAATAATCAAATCACTTTCAAATGACTTTGGCATGCCTGTTGAATAATGTTCAATTCTAAAATCTTTTAGAGTTATTTTAAAAGGCAAGTCTTGGACTAGATAACCATCCTTCTTTCTTACAAAAGCTACGTTATCTGAAGATCCTTCAGCTAGAGTCATATTTGCTCTAAAAGAAGGGTTGGTAATACGTAATCTACTTACTTCTAGGACTTTTGAAGCAGGAATATCAAGCGTTTCAATCTTTTTATAACCTAATAACTCTTGAGCTTTAAAGAATAAATTACCATCCAATAAGCCACCCAAACAGATTACAACTACGCCAACATGAGTAAAAATGTAGCCTAGACGCTGAAAGTCTCCTTTTTTTGCAACAATCAAAATATCGCCGTTATCTTTTGATTTTTCTCTAACTTTAAATTTCTCTTGTTTTAAGTAATCAATGACCCGAGAGAGGCTGACCTTCTTTCTATTCTTTAAAACAAGATGATGTGTAAACGATAAAAGTGATTTCTCTTCTAAAGAATCTTTAAATAATAAAAAATCTTTAAAAATAATAGGGGAATTTTTAGTGACACAAAGGGTTGTCGATATAACTAAAAAAAGAAGGATTGTTAAAAACCAAATGCTTTGGTAAACATCGTAGAGACCAATTTTTTCAAAAAAAACAAACCAAAATTGACCAAATTTAATAATATAATTTTCGTAAGGCTCATTCTGTTTAAGAATTGTGCCTATGATTGACGCAATGCCCAAAAATACAAGCATCGAGATTGCAAAGCTCATTGAGCTTAGCAATTGGTTTATTTTTCTGGAATTAAATGCTGTAGATTTCAAAATGACTTATTTTTAAAAATGAAATATTTTTGACTGCGAAAACTGGGGAGAAGTTGCAGTAATTAAATAAGAAGAAGGGCCTATCTTAAACCCTGAATATAATCAGCCACTGCTTCCATTTCTTGGTCAGTTAACTTTGCTGCAATAGTTCGCATCACTTTTGCTTCATCGTTTGCCCGGGTACCTAACCTAAACTGTCTTAATTGATTTAAAACATATTCTGTATGTTGCCCACCTAAACGTGGGTATTTTACAGGGAGCCCATCGCCAGTTGGGCCATGACATGATGCACATGCTGGGACAGCATTAGCTTGAATACCGGCTCGGTAAATTTTTTCTCCTAAAGATCCTGAACCATTTGTTTTAGCTTGACCCAAACTTAAGGTTTGTTTTGAATAATATTCCGCCACTAAATGCATATCGGCATCTGTTAACATCCCTGCCATACCAGACATGACAGCATTTGCACGCGCGCCTGATTTAAAATTTGTTAGCTGTTTATAAAGATACTCCGGATGCTGTCCAGATAATTTTGGATTAGCTGAAATTGCACTATTCCCGTCGATCCCATGACACGCCGCACATACATTTGCAACTGCTTTCGGTGGAGTTTTCTGAGCAATTGTTTCTGAAATCGCAATACTTGGAATTAAAAAAGACAAGATGATGATGATAAAAGCATTTCGACCGCTCATTGCGCAAAGCTCCGTATTTAAAGTGGATTCAAGACCTTCATTTTATCTAAAATCCCATTCTCGTGATAGCATTTTGATTGGATTGAACAGGTTAGGTAAAGCGCATGGCTATTTTTCAAAACGCATCATATTATATATCTGCTCACCATTTAAGTGACTTGCCTCCCCCTACTGGCATTGAGGTTGCTTTTGCTGGAAGATCAAATGCAGGAAAATCTAGTGCTATTAATACGCTTGCTAATCATAATCGTCTTGCATTTGTAAGTAAGCAGCCAGGGCGAACACAGCTTATTAATTTCTTTTCTCTGGGTGAAAATCGTTTTCTAGTAGACTTGCCGGGTTATGGTTATGCCAAGGTACCTCACGCTATCAAAGATCATTGGCAAAAAATTCTAGCAACTTATCTGTCTGAACGATCTTGTCTTTTTGGCCTTGTTTTAGTTATGGACATAAGGCATCCGCTCACGCCTCTTGACCAGCAAATGTTAGAGTGGTTTTCGTTAAATAAAAAACCTATTCATATTTTATTAACTAAAGCAGACAAACTTTCTCGTGAAGCCTCACATAAAATACTTCGTAGCGTTCAAAAAGAAATTGATGAAAAGTGGGGGGCGCCAGTTGGTATTGAATGCACAGTTCAGCTTTTTTCCAGCTTAAAAAAACAAGGCGTTGATGAGGCTGAAACGATCGTTGGGAAATGGTTAAATACGCCTGTAAATCATGTCCCAAACTTTGTAGCCTAGTTTAAGGCCTCGATTTTCATATTTCGTTAAAGGACGGTAATCAGGTTTTTTGAAAAAATCATCAGACGTCTTTTGCAATAACTCTTCTTTATCCAAAAGATCAATAATCCAAAAAGCATAATCTTCCCAGTCTGTTGCGATATGCAAATAACCGTCCTTCTTAATCTTTTGTGCAATAAGTTTTAATAAATTTAATTGTATAAGCCTTCTTTTCTGGTGTCTTTTTTTAGGCCATGGATCAGGAAAGAAAATATGAATACCATCTAAAGACTCATTCTTAATCATTGAATTAAGAACTTCTACAGCATCATGTTGAATAATTTTCACATTAGAAATATTATTTTCTTGAATTAGCTTAAGTAAATTACCTACGCCAGGCGAGTGGACTTCAACCGCAATATAATTTTTATTCAAATTAGACCTTGCAATCTCAGCAGTAGAGGCTCCCATACCAAATCCAATTTCCAATATAAGATCTCTATTTTTATTTTCAAATACAGCATTGAAATCGATTAGTTTATTCTCAAAAATCACAGCATATTTTTGAAAGCTTTCGTGGATAGCGTTTGTCTGAGCCTTAGTAATTCTTCCTTGCCTTAGAATATAACTTCTAATAGGTCGCCTCTTAATATCCTCTTTATCTTGATTAATCATAACTTTGTGACTTTATTATTATTTTTAAGCCCTATAAAATTTATATCCATATTCTTTTCTATTGTCATGACTTTAAATAAATCACCCATTTCTGAAGGGGATAGTAGTTTTTGAATTTCTGATACTGATTTCATATATAAAGCGCTATCTTCTATATTTACTTTTTCAAGCAACTCTAATATGCCGCAATTAATAAGAAAATTTGCTTGAGAAATAAACCCATTAATATGGAGCCCCAGGTTAGAAGCCTCTCTTGCAACATAACTAAAATTAACATGGCTTGTAATATCCTGAATGCCGACCTGAATAAGAGGATTATCGTGAGCATGATGCTTAAAATGGCACATGAGTGTTCCTTGTGATCTTTGCTCGTGAAAATATTCACTGTGATTAAAGCCATAGTCAATAATTATTACAACGCCTTTGGCCATAGATTCATTGATTTTATTAATCCAACTTTTAATATGAATTGCATCTTCTATAAGATAATCGTCTGGGAGACTTTCTAGATTGATGTGGTCATAAATAGAGAGGTCTAGGATGCGCTTATCTTTCCAGATAAATAGATCATTTTCTAGGCCAACCCCTTTTTGATAATAAATACCTGACACTTTTTTTATCAAATCTACTGGCAATGCATCTAAAAGTTCATTACAGAAAACAATTCCTTTGTAATCTTGGGGAATTTCATCAATCCAAAGTACCTTGCTGAACAAATGTGGGGACAAATGTTTTATTAAAAGATCATATTGTTGCTTTCTCAATGAATGACTTATTTCCAAAATAAAATAATGGTCAATATTTTCGCTATCCAAGGACTGGATCACTTCTAGAGCAAATTTGCCTGATCCAGCTCCAATTTCAATTATATTTTTATCTAATGAACGAAAAATTTCTTTAAACTGAATAGATATTGTTTTCGCAAAAAAACTTGATATTTCAGATGCTGTAACGAAGTCGCCTTTTTCACCAAACTTTCTTAAACTTCCCGTGTAGTAACCGAATTCAGGGTCATAAAGTGCAAGCTCCATAAAGCGATCAAAGCTTATCCACCCATCATTAAAATGAATAGATTGAATAATTTTTATTTTTAATTGCTCGCTTAATTGAATCTCAATTTCCGAGGCTATAGGCATGGATGACATAGGTATTAGATTATAATAGAGTGAAATCATTTATACATAAACCTATGAAATCTAATAGAAAAATTGCCCTAGTTACTGGCGGCGCCAAAAGAATTGGGCAGGCAATTTGCAAAATACTTCATGAATCGGATATCGATTTAATGATTCACTATCGTCATTCAGCTGATGAAGCAAAAAAGCTGAAAGAGGACCTTAATAAAATACGTAAAGATTCCGCAAGTATTGTTCAAGCTGATCTTGTGAATATGAATGTATTACCCAGTCTAATAGAACAAACAATCAATACATATGGCAGATTAGATATCCTCATAAATAATGCCTCAAGTTATTACCCCACCGAAATTGGTCAAATGAATGAAAAAAATTGGAATGATCTTATTGGCAGTAATTTGAAGGCGCCTTTATTTTTATCTCAGCTTGCAGCAGATCAACTTATTAAAACTAAGGGCTGCATTATAAATATTACAGATACCCATATAGATAAACCAAAGAAAAATTATATTATTTATAGTATTGCCAAATCAGGTCTTACTACATTAACAAAATCCTTAGCTCAAGAGTTAAGTCCAAATGTAAGGGTCAATGCTGTTGCACCAGGTCCAGTTTTATGGCCTGAAAATAATGAAGAATTTAACGATATTTATAAACAAAGAGTTATTTCTCAAACGCTATTAAAAAAAATGGGTACGCCAGAAGATGTTGCAATGGCAGTTAAATTTTTAGTGCTGGATGCTCCATTTATTACAGGACATATTTTAGCTGTCGATGGCGGAAGATCTATTTCGCTATGATTACGCAGGTGCCAATTGATGCAACCAATAACTTTCTCAAATTGCGCAATAAACTTATTGGCTTAACTGGCAAAGCAATAACTGATTTTAATATGATCGATAATAATGATCGAGTCCTCGTATGTATGAGCGGTGGAAAAGATTCATATTCATTACTGATGTTTTTATTAGCTCTAAAAGAGAGAGCGCCTATTCATTTTGATATTATTGCGATGAATTTAGATCAAAAACAACCAGGCTTTCCAGTAGACGTATTGCCTATTTTTTAAAAAATTTAGGCGTTGAACATCTTATTGTTACTGAAGACACCTATTCAATTGTTAAAGAAAAAATACCAAGTGGTAAAACTACCTGCTCTTTATGTTCTCGTTTAAGACGCGGAATTATTTATAGGACAGCAAAAGAACTTAATATAAATAAAATTGCTTTAGGCCATCATCGTGATGATATTGTTGAGACACTTTTTCTTAATATGTTTTTTAGTTCTAAATTAAAAGCTATGCCACCTAAGCTAATCTCCAATGATAGTAAAAATATTATTATTAGG
>JAPLQN010000074.1 GCA_026399645.1 Candidatus Methylopumilus sp.
ATCATATTTTAAAAGTTCTACACGTAAAAATTTTTCATCGTTAAGTTGCGTGTCGGTATATTGCGGTGCGTATTTTTTTATAGCGCCCACAATCGTAAGTCGTTCAAACGGATCGGTGAAATTAATTTCACGGCCTTGATATTCGATTGTCGTTTTTCCTAATGCAATCATCGCAGCATCGCGAATACAATCTTCAGTGAATTGCATTAGCCAATGGTAATCGGTATATGCTGCATAGAATTCCATCATCGTGAATTCTGGATTGTGCCTCACACTCAATCCTTCATTTCTAAAGTTACGATTAATTTCAAACACGCGATCAAATCCACCCACCACCAATCTTTTTAAATAAAGTTCGGGTGCGATCCGCATATACATTTGCATGTCGAGTGCATTGTGATGTGTGATAAAAGGTTTCGCAGCAGCTCCCCCCGGAATAGGATGAAGCATGGGTGTTTCGACTTCATTGAAATAATGTTTCACCATGAACGCACGAATCCCACTCATGATTTTTGATCGCGTTATAAATGTTTGTTTTGTTTCATCACTCATGATGAGGTCAACATAACGTTGGCGATACTTCACTTCTTGATCGGAGAGTCCATGAAATTTTTCAGGCAAGGGCCGAATGGATTTTGTGAGTAATCTTAAATGACTCACGCGAATAGAAAGTTCACCTGTTTTAGTTTTAAATAAAACACCAGTCGCACCTAAGATGTCACCTAAGTCCCAGTGCTTAAAATTTTCGTAAAGAGTTTCGGCATTATCACTTTTAATATTTTCTTTTGAGATAAAAAGTTGAATACGCCCTGATCCGTCTTGCAATGTTGCGAAGCTGGCTTTCCCCATGACGCGTTTTAGCATCATGCGCCCTGCCACAACCACTTCAACAGCTTTAGGTTCGAGCGTATCATTTTCTAACGCACCAAATTCTTCGTGAATTGTTTTTGCAAAATGTTGTGGCTTGAAGTCATTCGGAAATGCAACGCCCGCTTCTCTTATTTTTTTTAATTTTTCACGACGCTCTAATATGACGTGATTTTCATTTTGCTCTATCGGTTGGTTTTCTTCTGACAACTTTTTATACTCCCTGCTTTAAGCTTTCACTAATAAATGGATCAAGGTCACCATCGAGGACGCCTTGTGTATTGCCAACTTCAACATTCGTGCGTAAATCTTTAATGCGCGATTGATCGAGCACATAACTTCTAATCTGATGCCCCCAACCTATATCAGTTTTTGCATCTTCTAACGCCTGCTTTTCTTCATTACGTTTATTTAACTCTAACGCATAAAGTTGTGCACGTAACATATTCATGGCTTCTGCCCTATTGCGATGCTGTGATCGATCATCCTGACATTGCACGACCGTGTTCGTAGGAATATGTGTAATACGAACCGCTGAGTCGGTCTTATTAATATGCTGACCCCCCGCGCCCGATGCTCTATACGTATCAATTCTTAAATCCGCTGGATTAATATCCACCCGTTTCAGTTCTTAAATGTCCGAACGCATAATCGCCTGAAATTTTTAGTGTCGCACTTTTAATGCCGGCGATATCTCCATCTGAAATATCGAGCACTTCTACTTTAAATCCTTTTCGTTCTCCATACCTTATATACATCCTAAGGAGCATGTTTGCCCAATCCTGCGCTTCGGTACCACCACTGCCGGATTGGAAATTAATGAAGCAGTTATTCGGATCCATGGGATGAGAGAACATGCGACGGAATTCCATCGCTTCCACACTCTTTTCGAGCGAATGGCTTTCGTCTAGTACCACCTTAAGTGTCTCATCATCATTTTCATGACGGGCTAACTCAAATAACTCACACTGATCCTTTAGACTCATTGCCAGGTTACTTAAACCGTTCACGATAAAGTCGAGCTCGCGCTTTTCCTTACCCAGAATCTGGCTTCTGGCTTGGTCATTCCAAATAGACGGGTCTTCAAGTTCCTTTGAAATTTGGTCTAGGCGTGACTTTTTGACGTCAAAGTCAAAGATACCCCCTAAGCGCTTGATGGCGTTCATTTAATCCATCGAGTCGGTGCTGAATCTGGTTAAGGGTTTCTGCGTCCATGGGCTTTTTATCTATTAAAACAACGCATTATACATTTAAATGGCTAGTTAATTTTCTGTCATATATATGTCACAATTTATCCATAAACTAGCCCCTGATTCACTAACTTAAAACAAATCCAGGAGCTTTTATGAAGTCTAACAAAATCAACAACTTAGGTTTAGCAGCTTTAGTTGCCTCAACCTTTACTTTCTCATACAACATTAACGCAGAAGTTAAAACGATCGCCATCGATGGTTCTTCTACTGTTTACCCAATTACCGAAGCTGTAGCTGAAGACTTCCAAAAGAAAACAGGCACTAAAGTGACTGTAGGTGTTTCAGGTACAGGTGGTGGTTTTAAAAAATTCTGTCGCGGTGAAACGATGATCTCTAATGCATCTCGTCCTATTTCTAAAAAAGAAATGGATATGTGTGCTGAGAGTGGTATCACTTATATCGAATTACCTATTGCTTATGACGCTTTAACTTTAGTGACAAACAAAGGTAATGACTGGGCAAAATCAATGACAGTGGCTGAACTTAATAAGATTTGGGATTCAGGCAGTTCTGTTAAAAATTGGAAAGATGTGAATCCAGCTTGGCCTAATCAACCTATGAAATTATTTGGCCCAGGTGCTGACTCAGGTACATTCGACTACTTTACTGAGGCAATCAATGGTAGAGCAAAGAAATCTCGTTCAGATTACACAGCATCTGAAGATGACAATGTATTAGTAACAGGCGTATCAGGTGACAAAGGTGGCTTAGGTTACTTTGGTTTAGCTTACTACCTCGAGAACAAAGACAAGCTTAACGCTGTCGCAGTTGTCGCTAAAGGTAAAACTGAGGCTGTACTTCCTTCTGAAACCACTGTTATGGATGGCACATACCAACCATTAGCACGTCCTTTATTCATCTATGTCAATGGTACTAAGGGTGCTTTTGATAAAGACGTGAAAGCTTTTGTTGAATACTACATCGCTAATGCACCTAAATTAGTGAAAGAAGTGAAATACGTTCCACTTAATACTTCTGAATATGCTGCAGTCAATAAACATTGGCAAGGTAAAAAAGCTGGTTCTGGCTTCAACGGCACTGCTGAAGTGGGTTTAAAAATTGAAGACCTTATCAAGCGTATTAAAGACTAAGTCCTGAAAAGGCCTTTATAAGTAATTAAGTAACTACTAAAAAAGGCGGCACAAAGGCCGCCTTTTTTAACTTTGAAACGTTACAATCATTTTTAAGTAACTTAAATCATAGAAAAAAATAAATTGACAACGACTCAATTAAAAGACCCGCCGATTAGTAAAAGACTTGCTAAAAATATTAAGCGAAACTTTATTGAACGCGTCATCGAAATTATTCTGATGTTTGCAGCGCTTGCTGCTACATTTATTACCATAGGTATTGTTTATATTTTAGTGACTGAAGCCTCAGGATTTTTTAAAGAGGTCAGTATTATCGAATTCTTAACGAGTAGGCAATGGAGCCCACTCTTTGAAGATGCACACTACGGCATACTTCCTCTTATATCAGGTACCCTCACCACCTCGTTTGTGGCTCTTAGTATCGCAATTCCGATTGGAACAGTTGCCGCGATCTACCTTTCTGAGTTTGCATCTCACAAAACACGTGAAAGTGTGAAGCCCGTATTAGAACTTCTAGTGGGTGTTCCCACAGTCGTCTTTGGTTACTTCGCTCTTCTTTTTGTCACTCCATTACTCCAAAAAATAAATCCAGATTTACCTACCTTTAACATGCTAGGGCCCGGCATTGTCATGGGGGTCATGATTATCCCCTATATTGCATCCGTGGCTGAAGATGCTATGAGAGCGGTACCTATGAATATGCGCGAAGGCTCTTATGCAATGGGCGCCACCAAATTTCAAACAGCGATTCGTGTCGTGACCCCTGCTGCCACATCCGGCATTATTGCCGCTTACATTTTAGGCATCAGCCGCGCAGTTGGTGAAACCATGGTGGTTGCAATTGCAGCGGGCCAACAGCCTACTTTTACATTCAACCCATTAGAAGGTGCTGCCACCATTACAGCTTATATTGTGCAAGTAGCTATGGGTGACTTACCACATGGAAGCCTCGGTTATCAGAGTATTTTTGCAGCCGGCATGGTGTTATTTGTGATTACCTTCGTATTTAATATTTTGGGTCACATGGCAAGAAAACGTTTTGCGGAGAGGTATTAATTCATGGAGCAAAATAAAGTGGATGCAGAGCACAGTTTAATCAAACCCCAAACGCTCGAGGAAGTGCGCACCATGATTCGTACGCATAAGCGTAACGATTTTATTTTTTCATCTATAGGTTTATTGACCATCACATTCGCACTCCTCACCTTACTTATTCTGTTTGTGGATCTTGTGATGGATGGCTACCCTAAATTAAATTATCAATTCTTTACCGACTTCCCCTCAAGGCGGGCTGCAAACGCTGGCATCTTATCGGCATGGGTGGGTTCATCACTTATTATGTTAGTGACCTTCATCACTGCAGTCCCTATGGGAGTTGCAGCAGGCGTGTATCTAGAAGAATACGCACCTAAGAATTGGTTCACTGATATTGTTGAGATCAATGTCACTAATCTCGCAGGCGTACCCTCTATCATCTATGGCTTGTTGGCACTTGGATTATTTGTATACACATTCCATCTTGGCCAAACAATTGTTACAGCCGGACTCACACTTGGTCTTTTAATGTTGCCAATTGTCATTGTATCTACAAGAGAAGCCATTCGATCGATTCCTGTTGCCATCCGTGAAGCGGCTTACGCAGTGGGGGCTACAAAATGGCAGGTCGTTTTACACCACGTGATTCAATATTCGTTTGGCGGTATTCTCACAGGAATTATTATTGGTATGGCAAGAGCCTTAGGTGAAACAGCACCTATTATTACCGTAGGAGCATTGACCTTTATTGCATTCCTGCCGCCAGCCCCTGTAACAAGCGTAGCTCCCTTTATTTCTTTCGAATGGTTGCAATCAGGATTCACGGTGCTTCCAATTCAAATGTTTAGCTGGCTATCAAGACCTGAACATGCATTTCACATCAACGCTGCTGCTGCAGGTGCGGTAATTATCATGCTCACACTTGTGATGAATGGAACAGCAATTTGGTTGCGTTATCGTATTCGTAAAAATATTAAATGGTAAATTTTATCTACAGGAAAAAAAATGGCACAAAATAAATTAAACATCAAAGCTGAAGCAAAGAATCTTAACTTTTTCTATGCAGACGGCACCAAGGCGTTAAAAGATGTAAGCCTTCCTGTTTATGAGAATAAAATTACAGCGCTGATCGGTCCTTCAGGTTGCGGCAAATCTACATTCTTACGCTGCTTTAACCGTATGCATGATTTATATCCTGGCAATCGCTATGAGGGTCAAATCCTTCTTCATCCAGATAACACAAACGTACTTGCTAAGGGTGTAGATCCGATCGAAGTGCGCATGCGTATTAGCATGGTGTTCCAGAAACCAAATCCATTTCCAAAGTCTATCTATGAGAATGTGGCATATGGCCTAAGAGTGCGTGGTGAAAGATCAAAATCTGCGGTAGATGACAAAGTTGAAGAGGCATTAAAAGGTGCTTCACTTTGGAATGAAGTCAAAGATCGATTACAGGATTTAGCTTTTAATTTATCTGGTGGTCAACAACAACGTTTATGTATCGCTCGTGCGCTAGCGACAGATCCTGAAATTATGTTATTCGATGAGCCCACATCAGCGCTTGATCCAATTGCGACAGTTAATATTGAGGAGCTTATGTCGGGGTTAAAAAATAAGCTGTCAATTTTAATCGTGACACATAATATGCAACAAGCCGCTCGTATTTCTGATTACACAGCCTATATGTATTTAGGTGAAATGATTGAGTTCGATGCTACGGATAAGATTTTCACGAATCCAGGTAGAAAAGAAACAGAAGATTACATTACAGGTAAGTTCGGCTAAGCTTTTTTTTAAATTGCTTCAAACTACAAAAAAATTCCTCAAAAAAAATCTAAAGTGGTTTGCCACTTTTTTTATTCTGCTAGGACTTCTTCTTACCAATTTGAATCTCTACCCCTACAATATTTTTTCACATAGCCTAGGTGTTTTAGGCTGGACGTTCACAGGCTATGTAAATAAAGATCGCGCCATCCTGATTAACTTCGGACTTCAAATTCCATTATTTATGATTGGTTATTTCAAACTTTTTGGAATGAGTTAAGCGGCTTCTTTGACTTTTTCTGCAATAAGGTTAGCGTAACTTTTAACTTCCTCTAAGTCTTGGCCCTCTACCATGACACGAATCTTAGGCTCAGTGCCTGAAGCTCTTAAGAGCAAACGACCTTTGCCATTCAATTTTTCTTCTACACTTTTCACGGCATCCTGAATTGATTTATTTTTGTCTAGATCAATTTTTTTATGTGTTTCAACATTGATTAAAACTTGAGGATAGAGTGGTGCATCTTTCGTGGCATCATACAGCGATTGATTCATAAGTCGTAATGATTTTAAAACTTGTAGAGATGCGATGATAGCATCGCCAGTTGAATGCTGATCAAGGGTAAGTATGTGGCCTGAGTTTTCGCCACCAATCGACCAGCCCTTTTCAAGAAGGGCTTCTAAAACGTAACGATCTCCAACATGCGTCCTAATAAATTCAACGCCTAGATCTTGAAATGCTTTTTCGATTGCCATATTGGTCATCAGCGTTCCTACCACGCCACCCTTTAATTGATTTTTTTCTTTTAAGGCTTTTGCGATCACTAAAAGAAGCTGATCACCATCAACAATATTTCCCAAGTGATCAATCATCACCACGCGATCCCCATCACCATCAAAAGCAATACCTAAATCTGCTTTATGTTTTAAGGTCGCTTCTTTAATAGTGTTGGGATGTGTAGACCCTACATCTAAATTAATATTAAATCCGTTAGGCTCATTACCTATAGTGGTAACTTCAGCTCCTAATTCAGAAAATATTTTTGGAGCCACATGATAAGTAGCGCCATGCGAGCAATCCAACACAATTTTGAGACCTCTAAGATTAAGGTGCTCTGGGAATGTACTCTTACAAAACTCGACATAACGACCTTCAGCGTCGTCTACACGCTTTGCTTTTCCTAACTCATGTGGCAGCTCTGTTTTAATGGAATCATTCAATGCCAATTCAACTTCTGCTTCAAACGTATCGGGTAATTTTTCACCAGCCTCAGAAAATATTTTAATACCGTTATCAGGAAATGGATTATGTGATGCAGAAATGACAATGCCTGCTTGTGACCTTAATGCTTTTGTAAGGTATGCAATGGCTGGTGTTGGCATGGGACCAGTTAAATATACATTGACGCCTGCTGCAATGAACCCTGACTCAAGCGCTGACTCCAACATGTAGCCTGAAACCCTTGTATCTTTACCAATGACAACGCTCGGATGTTTTATTTTTTCATCTCGATTATTTTTAACTAGGATAGATCCGATCGCAAATCCTAGACGAATAAAAAAATCAGGAGTAATGGGATCTTGACCCACAACGCCTCGAATGCCGTCCGTTCCAAAATAATGTCTTGTCATATTTAAGCCGTACTCTGCGCTACTTGAATAATCTTTAAAGCACTTTGTGTTTCTTTTACATCGTGAACTCGTAATATTTTAGCCCCTTTTACTGCAGAAAGGACAGCGGCTGAAATGCTGCCTGATAGATGATCGTCATGACCACCATTTAAGATTTTTCTAATGAATGATTTTCTAGAAAGCCCTACCAGGATTGGCAAGTTTAAAGATTGAAATGATTCAATGTTTTGTAGGAGCTCTAAATTATGTTCGAATGTTTTTCCAAACCCAAAACCTGGGTCTAAGATAACACGCGACTTATCAATACCTTCATTCGTAAGAAGATTCGCACGCTCTTCTAGGAACGATTTCACTTCACTTACCACATTTTTATAACTAGGATTAATTTGCATTGTCTTAGGCGTGCCTTGCATGTGCATTAAACAGACACCCACATTTGATTTTTTAATCATATCGATTGCATTTGGTTTTTGCAGAGCAAAAATATCATTGATCATCGCAACATCCATATCAATGACCTCCCTCATAACTTCCGGCTTATAGGTGTCAATTGAGATGGCAATATCAGAGATTTTTTTAATGCCCTCAATAATAGGTGTAATTCGCTTTAATTCTTCATCTGCACTAATAGCGTCAGATCCGGGCCGCGTCGACTCTCCTCCAATATCAATGATATCAACACCCTCTTCGATCATTTTTTCAGCGCGCTTTAAAGCTGTATTGAAATCTAAATACATACCGCCATCTGAGAATGAATCGGGTGTGATATTTAAAATACCCATCACGAGTGGACGCTTTAAATCAAAGGAATGTTTATTTAATTGAAGCATAATAAAAAACAAAGGCTAGATAAACTAGCCTCGATTTCATTTAGCCCTTGGCGCTCGGCTGAGGAACTACCGCTACCTTTGTGCCTGAAGATCCTTTATCAATCTTCGGAGGATTAGGTGTTTGTTTAGGTTTTGGTGGTCTCGCTTTTTTCCCCGCCATGATGTCATTGATCTGATCTGCATCAATCGTTTCATATTCGAGTAAAGCTTTTGCCATCGCTTCGACTTTGCGACGATTTTTTTCAATCAATTTTCTAGCGACACTATATTGTTCGTCAAGAATACGACGAATCTCAGCGTCAACTTTTTGTTGTGTTGCTTCAGAAACTGTTTTCGAAGACATCGCACCAAAGAAAGAATCTTGATCTTGTCCCACATAAACCATCGTACCTAATTTATCTGACATACCATAGCGAGTCACCATGTCACGTGCCAATTTCGTTGCACGCTCAAAATCATTCGATGCGCCCGTTGACATTTGCTTCATGAAAACTTCTTCCGCAATACGTCCGCCAAAGAGAATGGAGATTTCTTCTAGCATCTTATTTTTATAATTACTAATACGATCGAACTCTGGCAGCTGCCATGTAAGTCCAAGCGCCCAGCCGCGAGGCATAATCGTCACTTTATGCACAGGATCTGCGTGAGGTAATAATTTTGCAACCACTGCATGACCTGACTCATGGAATGCCGTGTTCATACGCTCTTCTTCTCTCATCACGAGCGATTTTCTTTCAGGCCCCATAAAGATTTTATCTTTGGCATCTTCAAAGTCTTGCATATCGACCGTACGTTTATTTCTTCGCGCTGCAAACAATGCAGACTCATTCACAAGGTTTGCTAAATCAGCACCTGAAAAACCTGGCGTACCTCTGGCAATGATGCTTGCTTTCACATCAGGATCTGCTGGAATTTTTCTCATATGCACTAAAAGAATTTCTTCGCGACCTTTGATGTCAGGAAGAGATACCATCACTTGTCGATCAAAACGTCCTGGACGTAATAAAGCTTTATCGAGGACATCTGCACGATTGGTTGCCGCAATGACGATCACACCTGAGTTAGGTTCGAAGCCATCGAGCTCAACTAAAAGTTGATTCAGCGTTTGTTCACGCTCGTCATTACCACCACCTGAACCTTGACCGCGATGACGGCCTACTGCATCAATTTCATCAATAAAAATAATACATGGCGCACTCTTTTTAGATTGTTCAAACATATCTCTTACACGCGCAGCACCTACACCTACAAACATTTCTACGAAGTCAGATCCTGAAATGGTATAGAAGGGTACTTTAGCTTCACCCGCAATTGCACGCGCTAATAATGTCTTACCCGTACCTGGAGGTCCCACCATAAGAACGCCTCTTGGTATGCGGCCACCTAATTTATGAAACTTGCTTGGGTCTTTTAAGAATTCAACAATTTCTGTCACCTCTTCTTTTGCTTCATCACACCCAGCTACGTCAGCAAATGTTGTTTGATTATTTGTTTGATCAAGCTGTCTAGCTTTACTCTTACCAAACGAAAATGGGCCGCCCCCTTTGGAACCACCTTGCATCTGACGCATAAAGAAAATCCAAACGCCCACCAAAAGAATCATCGGAAACCATGAAATAAAAATACTCATAAGCACTGATTGCTGCTCTTCAGGCTTCGCTTCAACAATGACATTATTTTTTAGAAGGTCGGACACTAACCAGGGATCGGTTGGAGCATAGGTATTAAATTTCTTACCTTCACTCGTTGTCCCTTTAATTCTATGATTATCAATCTCAACTTTAGCAATTCTGCCTTCTTTGACCTGCTGCATAAATTGAGAGTAAACAAGTGCTGTGTCAGTTTTGGAAGACCCTGAAAACTGATTAAAAATAGTCATGAGAAGGAGTGCTATCGCAACCCAGATGGCAATACTTTTAAGAGTGTTGTTATTCAATTGGTGGATGACCTCGTATCATCTATTTTCATTAGTTAATTTTAAACCTAATTACGTGACTACATTATGACTTTTTAAGTTTTTGCAAAGCCCAGCAAATAAACCTCACTACTTCGATCACGTGAAGCTTTAGGCTTTACTGTGATCACTTTTTCAAACTCAGGACGCATCTTTTTCACCAGCTCATCAAAGTCAGCGCCTATAAAAGTTTTGACTAGAAAATGGCCGCTTGGTTTCAACCATTGTAAAGAAAAGTCTAAAGCAAGCTCCGTGAGGTGCATGACGCCTGGCTGATCAACTGTCTTTATACCTGTAATATTGGGGGCCATGTCTGAAATTACAAGGTCTACAGCTGAATTATTTAAGTAGGTTTCAAGCTCCTTTAAAGAGGCCTCTTCTCTAAAGTCCCCTTGAATAAAATCGACCCTAGGAATAGGATCCATAGGCAGTAAATCCATAGCGATAATATGGCCTTTACCTTGAAGGAGTTTTGCCACCACCTGAGACCAGCTTCCAGGGCTTGAGCCCAAATCGACGACATTCATACCGGGCTTGATGAGCTTATATTTCTCATGGATCTCCATAAGCTTATAAGCAGCTCGAGATCGAAAGCCATCTTTCTGGGCTTGTTTAACGAAGGCATCATTTACATGCTCTTGCATCCAAGCCTTGCTAGTTCTTGTTCTTTTCATCTGTTAAAATCGATCCTTTAAGATCTTAAGAAATTTTCTACCTTGAATTCAAAAGCCATTGCATACCTTCGAAGCTTAGCTCACACATTAAATCCAGTGGTTAGAATTGGCAACAAGGGTTTATCGGCATCAGTCATTAAGGAAATTGATCTTAATCTTAACGCACATGAGCTTATTAAAATTAAAATTCAAAATGATGATAGATCAGTTCGTGAATCCATGTTAAGTGAAATTTGTGGGGTACTTCAGGCAACCGCCGTGCATCATATTGGCTTACAAATAATTGTCTATCGTCAGGCATCTGAACCTAAGATCGTCATACCTAAATAATTATCTAATTTTTAAGATCACAAAAACGCCTAAGAAGCACTCAAGTAAATACGCAATGCTTGAGACACCATGCCAAGTTGCAAATCGATCAGCAAATACGCTTTCCATAACATCTTTCGGCATCGCTTCTAATTTGAATTTTTCTAAAAGCGGGTTAATGCCTAAATGACTAATCAGAATTAAAACAAGCATCAACACTACCAACCAAAAGAAACTTTGCTTTAATGCATTCGTACCAAACTGATACACGCGCTGAATTAACAAATAAATACTAGTAGCCATGCCTACATAAGCCATCATCTGAAAAAGCTGCCCCGCAATATTACCTGCAAGTTGTGCTTCAGGAATGAGCTTAAATAATTCATAAGCCACAATACCTACCACCCACAATCCACCTATCCAAAAGGTTGCGGCAATCAGTGCTAAATTTTCTAACCATTGTTTCATTGTGTTTTAAGTTTAATACAAAAATGGATCGAATTTATAGATACTTAACATCTAATATCTCATACGATTTAGCACCACCTGGTGTATTGACTTCAGCCACATCGCCGACAGCCTTTCCGATAAATGCTTTTGCAATCGGTGAATTGATTGAAATCTTTTTCTGCTTAATATCAGCCTCGTCATCACCCACAATTTGGTAAGTAAAGATATCTTCTGTATCAAGATCTTGTGCTTCAACTGTGGAACCAAATACACACTCACTCTCACCTACAATTGAAGAAGGATCAATGACCATAGCGGTAGAAAGTTTGGCTTCAATTTCTGCTATGCGACCTTCAATAAAACTTTGACGCTCTTTTGCAGCTTCGTATTCAGCATTCTCAGACAAGTCGCCTTGCGCTCTTGCTTCTGAGATTGCCTGGATGATATTAGGGCGATCAACACTTTTTAAGCGCTGAAGCTCTTCTTTGAGCTGATCAGCGCCTTTAATGGTCATAGGTATTTGTTTAAGCATATTCATTCCTATCAAAACAAAAACCACGCTCTTTGAATGGAGTGTGGTTTATAAAAATTGAGTGTATTTTAAGTGAGTTCTTTATGCAAGCTTTGGATAGAATTGACCGTAATTTCTTCCACGAAGTTCATACCAATACATGCAGCTTTAGCGCCTGCAATCGTCGTGTAATAAGTCACTTTATTTTGTAATGCATATCTTCGGATTTCATAAGAGTCTGAAATAGCACGTTTATCTTCCGTCACATTCACGATAAAAGAAATTTCATTATTCTTAATCATATCCACAATATGAGGCCTTCCCTCTGCCACTTTATTGACCGGCTCAACATTTAAGCCCGCATCCATCAAAGCTTTTGCAGTACCTTTAGTCGCCACAATGGTAAAACCTAATGTGTCTAATGATTTTGCAATCTCAACTACTTTAAGATGGTCTTCACGTCGCACGCTGATAAATGCTTTTCCGCCTTTAGGTAATTTTGTAGATGAGCCGAGCTGAGATTTAATAAATGCTTCCGCAAATGTTTTACCTAAGCCCATCACTTCCCCCGTTGACTTCATCTCAGGCCCCAGAATGGTATCGACTCCCGGGAACTTAATAAACGGAAAGACAGCTTCTTTCACCGAGAAGAATTTCGGCACAATTTCTTTTGTAACTTTTTGTACCTTGAGGCTCGAGCCTATCATAGCGCGGGCAGCAATTTTAGCTAATTGCAATCCACATGCTTTAGAAACGAAAGGAACGGTGCGAGATGCTCTCGGGTTGACTTCTAACACATAAATGACTTCACCTTGGATCGCGAATTGGACATTCATAAGACCTACAACGTTAAGTGCTTTTGCCATCTCAACTGTTTGTTTTCTTAATTGATCTTGAATTTTTTTAGACAAGCTATAAGGAGGAAGTGAGCATGCTGAGTCACCTGAGTGCACACCAGCTTGTTCAATATGTTCCATAATGCCGCCGATAATGACATCTGTGCCATCTGATAACGCGTCCACATCAATTTCAAGCGCATCGTTCAAAAAGCGATCGAGGAGCACAGGCGAGTCATGAGAAACTTTTACAGCCTCCCTCATATAACGTTCAAGCTGTGCTTGTTCGTGCACGATCTCCATAGCGCGACCGCCTAAAACATAACTAGGCCTCACGACAAGTGGATAACCAATTTCTTCTGCTAAACGAATGGCATCTTCAGGTGTTCTTGCTGTGCGATTAGGCGGCTGTTTAAGTCCAATCGAATGAAGCATCTTTTGGAAGCGCTCTCGATCCTCCGCCATATCAATAGCATCTGGCGAAGTGCCAATAATTGGCACACCTGCTTTTTCTAAATCCTTAGCTAACTTCAAAGGTGTTTGTCCACCATATTGCACAATGACGCCAAGGGGTTTTTCAATAGCAACGATTTCTAAAACATCTTCTAGTGTCACAGGCTCAAAATAAAGTCGGTCTGACGTATCGTAGTCAGTGGATACCGTTTCAGGATTGCAGTTCACCATGATGGTTTCATAACCATCCTCACGCAATGCTAAAGCTGCATGTACACAACAGTAATCAAACTCGATACCCTGACCAATACGATTCGGTCCACCGCCTAAGACAATAATTTTTTTTCTATCTGTGGGTTTTGCTTCGCACTCTTCTTCATATGTCGAATACATATAAGCTGTATTTGTTGAGAATTCTGCAGCACATGTATCTACACGTTTATATACAGGTCGCACATGATGCTTATGACGATACTGTCTAACGTCCTCTTGTTTGACTTTTAGAAGTGTTGCGAGTCTTCGATCAGAAAAGCCTTTTTGTTTTAAATCAAATAAATTTTGTTTGGACAAATCTTTGAGTGAAGTCCCTAACAAATCCTTTTCAACATCAATAATATTTTTAATTTGATGGAGGAACCACGGATCAATTTTGGAATGTCCAAATACATCTTCAATCGACATGCCCAATCTAAAAGCATCACCAACATACCAAATACGCTCTGGTCCTGGTTCTCTCATTTCTTTAATGATGAGATCTTGATCAGTCGTTTTTTCATCTAGTCCATCTACACCAATTTCGAGACCTCTTAATGCTTTTTGAAAAGACTCTTGAAAAGTACGTCCGATAGCCATAACCTCACCCACAGATTTCATTTGAGTCGTGAGTCTTGAATCTGCTTGTGGAAATTTTTCAAATGCAAATCTTGGAACTTTAGTCACTACGTAATCAATACTCGGTTCAAATGATGCGGGTGTTACGCCACCTGTAATTTCATTTTTTAATTCATCTAATGTAAAACCAACTGCTAACTTTGCTGCAATTTTTGCAATAGGAAATCCAGTAGCCTTTGACGCTAAGGCTGAAGAGCGTGATACACGAGGATTCATTTCAATAACAATCATGCGCCCATCTTCTGGATTGATTGCAAATTGCACATTCGATCCGCCTGTGTCCACACCAATTTCTCGAAGCACCGCGATCGATGCATTACGCATGATTTGATATTCTTTATCTGTAAGTGTTTGTGCGGGAGCCACGGTAATGGAATCACCTGTATGCACGCCCATTGGGTCTAAGTTTTCAATGGAACAGATAATAATGCAGTTATCTTTGGAGTCGCGAACCACTTCCATTTCATACTCTTTCCAACCAAGTAAAGACTCTTCAATCAGAAGTTCTCTTGTAGGTGATGCTTCAAGCCCTCTTTCACATATAGCTATAAATTCTTCACGATTGTATGCAATGCCACCGCCACTTCCTCCCATCGTAAATGATGGACGAATGATCGCTGGATAACCAATGCCTGCTTGAACTTGTATCGCCTCTTCTAAGCTATGTGCAATGGCTGATTTAGCAGATCCTAAGCCAATTTTATTCATGGCTTCTTTAAATTTTTGTCTGTCTTCAGCTTTATCGATAGCTTCTTTTGATGCACCAATTAATTCGACTTTATATTTTTTTAATACGCCATACTTGTCTAAATCAAGTGCGCAATTAAGAGCTGTTTGCCCGCCCATAGTTGGAAGGAGTGCGTCTGGCTTTTCTTTAGCAATAATTTTTTCGATAATCTGCCAAGTAATCGGCTCGATGTAAGTCGCATCCGCCATTTCAGGATCTGTCATGATAGTTGCAGGGTTAGAATTCACGAGAATGACACGATAGCCTTCTTCGCGAAGTGCTTTACATGCCTGCGCACCGGAATAATCAAATTCGCATGCCTGACCTATCACGATAGGACCTGCGCCAATGATGAGTATGGACTTAATATCTTTACGCTTTGGCATAGCTCTTTTTCTTTTTTTCGATGAGATCAATAAAGTGATCAAACAAATAACTCATTTCAGATGGGCCTGGACTCGCTTCAGGGTGCCCCTGGAAACTAAATGCAGGCTGATCAGATCTTTCAATCCCTTGCAAGCTGCCATCAAAAAGAGATTGGTGTGTAGCTACTAAATGTTTAGGAAGTGAAGTTTGATCTACAGTGAAGCCATGATTTTGACTGGTAATAAATACGCGTTTTGTTTTTAAATCCTGAACGGGGTGATTAGCACCATGATGTCCAAATTTCATCTTGGATGTTTTAGCGCCACTCGCTAAGGCTAAAAGTTGATGGCCTAAACATATACCGAAGGTTGGGTAGCCATCATCAACTAATTTTTTAATCGCTTGAATAGCATAATCACATGGCTCCGGGTCTCCGGGTCCATTGGATAAAAATACACCATCGGGTTTTAGACGAACTACTTCATCGTATGAAGTTTCCGCAGGCACAATGGTGACTTTACATCGCCTTGAAACCAACATCCTTAAAATATTTTTCTTAATGCCGTAATCAAATGCAACAACGTGATGATCTGATTCAACCAGATTGCTATAGCCTTTAGCTAATGACCATTCACCTTGATTAAATATATAAGATTTTTTGCAACTCACGACCTTGGCTAAATCCATGCCAGAAAGCCCTGGAAAAGCTTTTGCTTCTTCATGCGCTTTTTTATCGTCTTCTGATTCGGCAATAATGCAGCCTGCTTGTGAGCCATGCTCTCTTAAATGTCTTGTGAGTTTTCTTGTATCAATATTTGCGATCGCAACAATATGATTTTCTTTTAAGTATTCGGAAAGGGTTTGTTCGCTTCTAAAGTTACTATCAATCATTGCTAAGTCACGAATGATTAAACCACTAGCATAGACTTTGTCAGATTCGATATCTGCTGTATTAACGCCGACATTACCAATGTGTGGATAAGTGAGTGTGACTATTTGTTTTGTATAAGAAGGGTCGGTCAGAATTTCTTGATAACCAGTCATGGAAGTATTAAAGACAACTTCACCTGCGGTTAAACCTGGAGCCCCAATTGAAATGCCTCGAAACTTAGTTCCATCTGCGAGCACTAACACTGCCGACATATTTCGCGACAAAATGACTCTCCAGTATTTGCGAATTCAAGGGTTTGGGTACTGGATACACAAAACGGGAGAAGTTTTTAGCAGCTCCCGTTTCAAATATCGAAGATATTATAGTCGATTTAGCGCCTTAATTCAACGGACTAAACCTTGATAAATGGTTTAATTGTCAGAAAGTCCCAAGACCTGCTGCATGTCAAAAAGACCTGTTTTTTGACGCGATAAAAATTTAGCAGCCTTTAACGCCCCCTTAGCAAAGGTGGCTCGGCTTGAAGCTTTGTGAGTTAATTCAATTCGCTCGCCAGTTCCTGCATATAAAACCGTATGATCTCCCACAATATCGCCGCCGCGAATTGTTGAAAAGCCAATCGTTGTTTGTTTACGCTCACCTGTATTGCCGAAACGTTCATACTGCGCGTCTTTTTTAAGGTCTCTGCCACTTGCTTTTGCAACAGCTTCACCTAATCTTAAAGCTGTGCCTGATGGAGCATCAATCTTATGTCGATGATGCGCTTCAATAATTTCAATATCAAAATCATCTTTCAGTAATTGCGTTGCTTTTTCAACAAGCGAAATCAGTAAATTAACCCCCACGCTCATATTAGGCGCAAAAACAATGGGTATCGTTTTTGAAGCATCTAGAATCAATTTTTTTTCTTGGTCTGAAAATCCCGTTGTACCAATGACATATTTCACTTGATGCGCTTCGCATAATTTTAAATACCCAAGGCTTGCTTCGGGTCTTGTGAAGTCGATAAGAACATCAGCAGATGAAATTACTTTTGTGATGTCATGATCAATTTTAATACCTGTTGAGATGCCAATAGCCTCTCCTGCATCACGTCCTAATTTATCACTCGACTTATGGTCAATAGCCGCTATAAGTGCTAAGTCTTTATCATTAGAAATTTCTTCAATAAGACTCTGGCCCATGCGGCCTGAGGCACCCACGATAAGAATATTTAATTTACTCATATGATTAGAATCCTATTTTTTCTAACATCAAATCAAAATAATTTGGATCAGTCTCAGCTGGCAATGGTTTAGTATTTTCAGCTTTTGTAGCCTCAGGTTTTATAACTGCAGGCTCTTTTTTAATATCTGTTGGAGAGACTTCCGTAACAGGTTTTTTCATCTCTGGCTCGGTAGCTTTCGCTGGCTCTGGTATATCTTTTTTAGGGGTCACAATTTTTTTCTCTTCTACAGGCACTTCTTTTTTAGGTGGTATAGATTTCTCAATGGGCTTTTCTTCGTCTTCCCAAAATTTCAATCGATCAAGCATGCTCTTTTCTTTTTGCACTGGATTTTGATTGACCTCATTATTCTTAATAGGGGCTATCTCTTGACGATCTTCATTTTTGCTTGCACTAGCAGGCACAATATCGCCTTTTACTTTAGCCAACAAATCTTTTTCAAACATTAAAATGACTCTTCTTTTCTCAATGATTAAATTATCTTTTTCCATTTGATAAAAGTAATCCCATTGGTCTTTATGAAAACTATCTGTAATGAGAGGCGTTCCCATGACAAACCGTACTTGGGTTTTTGTCATGCCCGGCTTTAATTGCATCATCATTTTTGAGGTCACTAAATTACCCTGTTGAATCGGCATTTTGTAGGGCTTAATAGAGGGTAATGAAGAAGAACAAGCGGTAACTAAAAGACTTAAAACTAGAAGAAATATGCGCATTATTATAACTTTAAACATAATGCGTATTAATATAACATGCTAGACAGTATTCAAAAAACTTCCTAAGGCAAATTTTAAGGCGTTTCAATGACACAAGATCATAAAGATTTAAAAAAATCAGGGCTTAAAGCAACGCTTCCCAGACTTAAAATCTTAAGTCTTTTTGAACACAGCGATGCGAAGCATCTTTCCGCTGAAGATGTCTATAAGCTTTTAATTAAATCTGGTGAAGATGTAGGTCTTGCAACGATTTATCGCGTGCTCACTCAATTTGAACAGGCTGGTCTTTTAATGCGCCACCATTTTGAAAGTGATAAAGCTGTCTTTGAATTAAGCGACTCTCAACATCACGATCATCTTGTTTGTATGCAATGTGGTCATGTAGAAGAATTTTGTGATGATGAGATTGAAAAAAGACAGAAAATTATTGCGACTAAAAAGGGATTTACTATCCAAGAACATTCGCTTTATATCTATGCT
>JAPLQN010000049.1 GCA_026399645.1 Candidatus Methylopumilus sp.
TAAATCGGTGCCTAAATGAAGCGGATCCAAAATAAATAAAATGCCCATCAATGAAAAGAAAGCTGCAGGCCATTGCCAACCGCTTAGTTTTTCGCCTAAAAGTGGCCAAGCCAAAAGCATGGTCCAAAAAGGCATCGTATAAGTAAGTACAGCTGTTTTGCCTGCCCCACCTTCGACTAAAGCCCACACCAAAAGCCCTGTAAAGCCAGCCGTTTGGAGGAGGCCCAAAACAATTAGGCTTGGAATCTCTTTAATACTGAAAGGTTTTTTTAAGATAAGCATCACGATGAATAAACAAAGTGCACCTAAGATAGTTCTGAGCGCTGCAAAATCAAAAGGACCTGCAAAATGCAGGGCATTTTTCATCACTACCCAGTTATAACCCCAGATAAGGCACAAAAGCATGAGAGCTAAAAAAGCCATCAGGCCTTGATTTTTTTTAAGAAGCATTTTTATACTTGTTTAATATAGTGGCATTATTATAAAGTGTATCTTTAAGTTCTTAAGCTTTTCAAAAAAGGTGTCTTATGAAAACAGCCGCTCAACTTATTGCTGATAAAAAGCATAAAGAAGTTATTAGTATTGCCCCTAATCGTCCCGTGATTGATGCGCTCATTATCTTAGCTGAATATAAGATTGGCGCTCTCATTGTGATGGATCAAGACAAAATGGTTGGTATTTTTTCAGAACGTGATTACGCGCGTGAAGTTGTTCTAAAAGGCAAGTCATCTAAAGTCACTACCATTCAAGAAGTGATGACTAAAAATGTACTCGTAGGGCAAGGTAAAGATACGTTTGAAAAAGCGATGACGCTGATGACTGAAAATCATATTCGTCACTTGCCGATTACAGATGGTAATAAGGTGATTGGTATGTTGTCTTTAGGTGATGTAGCTAAAGAAATGATTGTGTATCAAAAAAACCTAATCAAAGAACTGGAGGCTTACGTTAAGCAATAATTGCCTTAAAAATTGGGTTCGTTTTGTAAAATAGCTTTGTTATAAATTTAAAGTGTCTTTTTATATCTTAAATTGAATAATTTATTCACCAATAATCTTAACGAGTACTCTCTTTTTTCTTCGCCCATCAAATTCTCCGTAAAAGATTTGCTCCCAAGGACCAAAGTCAAGCTTACCTGCAGTTGCTGCAACAACGACTTCACGACCCATAATCTGGCGCTTGATATGAGCATCTGCATTGTCTTCACCAGTATCATTGTGGCGATAACTACTCACAGGCTCATGAGGGGCCATAGCCTCTAGCCATTCCTTATAGTCATGATGTAAACCTGATTCGTCATCATTAATGAATACGCTAGCTGTAATATGCATGGCGTTAATTAAAACAAGACCTTCTTTAATGCCGCTTTCTGCTAAGCATTCTCTGATATCAGGGGTGATGTTTGTAAAATGCATTCTTGCTGGCGCATTAAACCAGAGTTCTTTTCGATAGCTTTTCATATGACTAAGTCCTTAAAAAATTAATTAATCTTAATCGCCATCAAAATTAAGTTCAACACGGTTTCCTGCTGGATCGCGTAAAAAAATTTGATGAGCTGTCATTCCGGGAATGGGTTTTTCTTCAAAGGGAATGCTGAGTGATTTGAGCTTATTTAAAACATCCTGATATCTAGCGGTTTTAAAAGCGACATGATCGAAAGAAGATTTTTGTGAGGAGCGACCGTCACCTTCTTTAGGTGTAATGAGATGCAATACATCTTTATCGCCTATATATAACCAAAATCCAAAGCGTTCAAATACCGGCCTAAAGCCTTCTGTTAGACCTACTACATCACAATAAAAGTCCCTTAATTTCAACACCAGATCTTTTTCTGCAACAAGCTGAATATGATTGATGGATAAAATCATAGGACTATTTTTTTAGGTGGTAGGTTGTGGTGTGCGAAGACGAATGTGAAGTTCGCGTAATTGTTTTTCATCAACAACATTTGGTGCTTTAGTGAGTAAGCATTGCGCGCGTTGTGTTTTTGGGAATGCAATTACATCACGAATTGATTCAGCACCGGCTAACAGGGTCACTAAACGGTCTAAGCCAAATGCTAGACCACCATGAGGTGGAGCGCCATATTGAAGAGCATCAAGCAGAAAGCCAAATTTTTCTCTAGCTTCTTCTTTTGAAATTTTTAATGCATCAAATACTTTGGATTGAATTTTTTCTTCATGAATACGAATGGAGCCACCACCTACCTCCCAACCATTGATGACCATGTCGTAGGCTTTAGATAAACATTTGCCTGGATCAGTCGCTAGCAAGTCTTCATGGCCTTCTTTAGGCGCTGTAAAGGGATGATGAATTGCAACCCATCGATCTGTTTCTTCATCATGTTCAAACATAGGGAAATCAACAACCCATAAAGGTGCCCATGCTCTTCCATCGATATGATTTTTTTCATGGCCAATTTTAAGGCGCAATGCGCCAAGAGCCTCATTTACAACTTTTTCTTTGTCAGCACCAAAGAAAACAATGTCGCCATTTTGCGCTCCCGTTTTTTCAATGATAGATTTCAAAGCATTGACATGAATATTTTTAACGATTGGACTCTGAAGACCTGTTTCATTCAATTCATTGATATCGTTGATCTTGATGTAAGCTAAACCTTTAGCGCCATAGATTTTGACATATTCTGTATAAGCATCAATTTCAGAGCGTGTAATGGCAGATCCATTTGGAACTCTTAATGCTGCAACACGACCACCTTTCATGGTGGCTGCCGATGAGAATACTTTAAAGTCGACATCTTTCATAACATCAGTCAATTCAGTAATTTCTAATGTCACACGCATATCAGGTTTGTCTGAGCCATATTTATGCATTGCTTCTTGATAAGTCATACGCTGGAATTGAGATGGCAAATCAATAGATGCGACTTTTTTGTACATTTCACGAATCATCGTTTCAACAATGATCATAATATCTTCTTCAGACATAAATGAAGTTTCAATATCAACTTGAGTAAATTCAGGTTGACGGTCAGCCCTTAAATCTTCATCGCGGAAACATTTCGTAATTTGGAAGTAGCGGTCAAACCCTGACACCATCAGGAGTTGTTTAAATAATTGAGGAGATTGAGGAAGTGCAAAAAATTCCCCTGCATGCACGCGGGATGGCACTAAGTAATCACGCGCACCTTCAGGTGTGCTGCGAGTGAGCATCGGTGTTTCAATTTCCATAAATCCGTTTTCATCTAAAAAGTCCCGTAAGACTTTAGCTACACGATAGCGAAGACGTAAATTATTTTGCATCATCGGACGACGCAAATCCATAAAGCGATATTCAAGACGAATCATTTCTGAAATGGAATCGTCATCGAGCATAAAAGGCGGTGTGAGTGAAGGATTTAAAATTTCAATGGTTGAAGCCAGCATTTCTACTTCGCCAGTTGGGATATTTAAATTAACCGTACCCTCTGGGCGCGCCCTTACTTTACACACCACTTTTAATACAAATTCGTTACGAATCGATTCAGCCGTAGAAAATGTTTCTTTTGTGTCAGGATCGATCACAATTTGTGCAATGCCTTCACGGTCACGAAGATCAATAAAAATGACACCCCCATGATCACGTCGGCGATGAGCCCAGCCACATAAAGTGACAGTCTCTCCAATATGTGTTTTATTTAAATCACCACAGTAATGCGTTCGCATCATTCTTAAAGTCTCTTTGATAAATTGTTAATTATTTTTTTTGTTTTTTTACTTGGGGGGACGACGCCCATGGAGATGACGTATTTCAATGCTTGATCCACACTGATATCAAGTTCCACAATATCTTTTTTAGCGACCATCAGAAAAAATCCTGAGGTGGGGTTTGGGGTTGTAGGTACATAGACACTTACATGCTTACCCTTTAAATGTTTTGCAATATCAGGGCTGGGTTCCCCTGTTAAAAATGCAATCGTCCGGGTATCTCGATTAGGATAAGGAATGAGCACTGCTTTATTAAAAGCACGACCTGATTCTGAAAATAAAGTATCGGAAACTTGCTTGATACTTGAGTAAATAGAATTCACAAATGGGAGTCTTGATAACAATAATTCCCATAGCTTTAAAAATTGACGACCAAATAAATTAGAAGCTAGAAGCCCGATACCTAAAATGACGGCTACAGTCAAAAGAACACCTATGCCTGGAATATCAAATCCAAAAAGATTTTTTGGTTGGTAATCGTAGGGTAACCAAATGAGTGTTTGGTCTAGAAAACGGATAAGAGAAGTAATCACCCATATCGTAATCGCTAAAGGAACAAGCACAAGTAAGCCTGTGAAAAAATATCGTTTAAACATAATGTAATTTAATTATTTAAGTTGAAGATGCAGTCGCATCTTTTTTGATTTCAGTTTTCGTATCAGCTTTTGCTGAACTTTCTTTTGCTTTATTTTTAAAATCTGTGACATACCATCCAGAGCCTGTAAGTTGAAAGCTTGGTGCCGAGACTTGTTTTTTAAAAGTCTCTTTTTTGCACTCAGGACATTCCATCAAAATCGGATCTGAAATTTTACGAAGTAATTCTTTCGAACATCCGCAAGCTTCACATGTGAAATCAAAAATAGGCATGAATTAAAAAGGAATGTCGTCTTCAAAATCATCAAAGTTTGTCGCAGCGGCTGCCTGCGGAGCGCCACTTGTTCTTTGCGGAGCTTGATTAAATTCATCATTACCTTGCGATGCGGTTTGACTTGGCGTGCTCGATGAACCAGTTGATGAGCCTCCACCACTATCGCGACCACCTAACATTTGCATACTCTCTGCGATGATTTCCGTGGTGTAGCGATCTTGGCCTTCTTTCGTTTGCCATTTGCGTGTTTGGAGTCTGCCTTCAATAAATACAGGACGACCTTTTTTTAAATATTCACCTGCGATCTCAGCTAACTTTCGATACATGACAATGTTATGCCACTCGGTGCGCTCTTGCTTTTCACCGTTCTTATCTTTCCAGTTGTCTGTTGTTGCAATACTAAAATTGCACACTGCGTCGCCGTTCGGCATAAATCGCACTTCAGGATCCTTGCCTAAATTACCCATCAAAATAACTTTATTAACTGACGCCATGTTTTCCTCCTAGTAACCGAATAATTGATGCTTCATGAATCGTTTCGTGCTTGTTGACTTTGAGCATGACCTTGCCTTCTTCAAGCAAGATGATGACGTCACGCACACCTTGTATTTTTTTTAATTGTTGTTGCACTACTGCTATTTGTTTAGGGCTTTTGAGTAATGATTTATTTTTAATCATAAACATTAAGGTTTTAATCGCAGGCGGTGCTTTCATCGATAATGCAAAGCCTACCCATAACGTCATCAAAATGGCACAAAATGAAAACACTGAAAAACTGCCGCCAAAATCCGCTAAAAACCCACCTAATAAACCACCAAAAAAGACACCTAATGACTGACATGTATTATACACCCCAATCGCCGTCCCTTTAGCGCTTGGCGGGGCAATTTTACTGATCAAACTAGGCAGGCTTGCCTCTAAAACATTGAAAGCTACAAAGTAGACAAAAAGGGATGCAACTAGACCCCAAAAAATGTTAATTAAAACACCAAACATCAGTTGGGCAATGAGCATCAGAAAAATAGAGCTAATAAATACGAGTTTTGATTTATTGAATTTTTCACTCGCGATAATGATAGGCACCATAAAGACGAAAGAACTTAGGAGAACAGGCAAATAAACTTTCCAATGCTGATTGACCTCCATACCACCTGAAGTGGCCAGTGCGACCGGCACCACTATAAACATCGCCATTTGTGCTGCATGAAGCGCAAAGATCCCAAAATTTAAACGTGAGAGTTCTTTATTTTTTAGAATGGATTTAAAGGAAGGTGCGGGTTCTTTTAATGTTTTAACGGTATTGACAGTTAACGGTGTGGGCACTACAAAACGTACAACTAAAATAGCTGATAATGATAAAAAACCTGTCAGCATAAAAATACCGGGCACCCCTATCAGACGATTTAGAACAGGAGCTCCCATCAAAGATAAGGCAAAAGTAATACCAATCGTAGCCCCGATCATAGCCATCGCTTTGGTGCGATGCTCATCCCTTGTTAGGTCTGCCACAAGCGCTGTAATTGCAGCCGAAATAGCTCCAGCCCCTTGAATTGCGCGGCCTAAAATAATGATATTGATATCGTCTGAATAACCTGAAACAAATGAGCCTAAAGCGAATAAAAGTAAGCCAATATAGATAATGTTTTTCCGTCCATAACGGTCGGACAACATGCCGAAAGGCAATTGAAAGAGGGCTTGCGTGAGACCGTAAGCCCCTAACGCAAGACCTACTTGAAAAGCTGAGGGACTCCCTGGTAAGCCTTCTGCATAAATCGCAAAAATAGGTAGGATTAAAAACATACCTAACATTCTTAGGCCATAAATCGATGCCAGACTAAGACTGGATCTAATCTCGAGCGGGGTCATGCCTTGTTCTATCTTCATAAACTTGAATTAGATATTTCTTATTTTCGAATAATTTCGTATATTAACAGGTTACCTTTAAAAAGCTTAAGCTACATGGATACGATCAAGATTCGCGGGGCTAGAACCCATAACTTAAAAAATATTTCACTTGATTTACCCCGTAATAAATTGATTGTGATTACAGGTCTATCCGGTTCCGGCAAATCATCCTTGGCTTTTGATACGCTATATGCCGAAGGTCAGCGTCGATACGTTGAGTCTTTATCGGCTTATGCACGTCAATTTTTAGAGCGCATGAATAAACCGGATGTCGATTTAATTGAAGGTTTATCCCCTGCGATTTCGATTGAACAAAAATCAACTTCGCATAATCCTCGATCAACGGTTGGCACAGTCACTGAAATCCATGACTACTTAAGATTGCTCTATGCAAGAGCAGGTGAGCCTGAATGTCCCACGCACGCGCACACATTGGAATCACAAACGGTATCTGAAATGGTGGATACATTACTAGCACTCCCCAATGACACAAAAATTATGTTGTTAGCTCCCATCGTTAATAGTAGAAAGGGTGAACAACAAGATTTATTTGAAGATTTGAAAGCGCAAGGTTTTATTCGTTTGCGTATTGATGGTGAGATTTATGAAATCGATGCTCTGCCAAAACTCACCAAAACTAAAAAACATCAAGTTGATGTGGTGGTCGATCGCATTAAAATTAATCCTGAGATTAAGCAGCGGATGACAGAGTCCACTGAAACTGCATTGAGATTAGCCGATGGCAAGATGATTGCGATTGAAATGGATACTAACAAATCAAATCTCTTCTCAGCTAAATTTGCGTGTCCTTTATGTGATTACTCTTTGGAAGAATTAGAGCCACGTATTTTCTCGTTTAATAATCCAATGGGAGCTTGCCCTGAGTGTGATGGGCTTGGCAATATTAATTTCTTTGATCCCAAGCGCGTGGTAGCTTTCCCACATTTGTCGCTAGCTTCAGGAGCTATTAAAGGTTGGGATAAGCGTAATCAATTTTATTTCCAACTTCTGCAATCCTTAAGTGAACACTACAAATTTAATTTAGAAACAGTGTTTGAAGAGTTGTCAGAAAAAATTCAAGACGTCATTTTGAATGGGAGCGGTAGCGAGCAGATTAGTTTTTCATACCTTAATGAACGCGGTCAAATTAATAAAAAAATGCATAGCTTTGAAGGCATCTTAAATAATTTAAAACGTCGTTATCACGAAACGGATTCAGGTACTGTTCGAGATGAACTCGCAAAATATTTGAATATGCAAACCTGTCCTTCATGTGAGGGTGCGCGTTTACGGATTGAAGCAAGACATGTCAAAGTGGGTAAAAAAAATATTCACGAAATATGTCATACCCCATTAAAAGAAACGGTGCATTTTTTTGAATCTCTAAAATTAAAGGGGGCTAAAAAAACTATCGCTGAAAAAATCATTTATGAAATTACCAGTCGCTTAAAATTTTTAGTGAATGTCGGCTTAGATTATTTATCGCTTTCTCGATCAGCCGAAACCTTATCAGGTGGTGAGGCACAGCGTATTCGTTTAGCCTCACAAATCGGTAGTGGTTTAACAGGCGTCATGTATGTGCTCGATGAACCATCCATTGGTCTTCATCAACGTGACAACGATCGTTTACTTGAAACCTTAAAAAGATTGCGTGATTTAGGCAATACTGTGATCGTCGTTGAGCACGATCAAGATGCAATTATGACTGCTGATCATGTCGTCGATATCGGTCCAGGTGCAGGTGAACATGGTGGCTATATAGTGGCTGAAGGTACACCTAAGATGATTGCCAAACATCCCAAATCACTCACAGGTCAATACATCAGTGGTCGTAAAGAAATCAAATATAAAAATAAACGCGTATTGCCACGCACTTTAAAATGGTTAGAGTTAAAAGGCGCTAAGGGAAATAATTTAAAAAATGTACATTTAAAATTACCGATTGGTCTCCTCACTTGTGTTACAGGCGTGTCAGGGAGTGGTAAGTCATCTCTCATCAATGACACGCTATATCGTGCCGTCGCACATCATTTATATGGAAGCCATACGGAGCCCGCTGAACATGCATCGATTAAAGGCTTAGATTTTTTTGATAAGGTTGTTGATGTTGACCAAAGCCCGATTGGAAGAACCCCTCGATCTAATCCTGCAACATACACAGGACTCTTTACCCCTACGCGAGAACTTTTTGCACAATTGAATGAAAGCCGAAACAGAGGTTACGGCCCAGGCCGTTTCTCGTTCAATGTTAAAGGCGGTCGATGCGAAGCTTGCGAGGGCGATGGGGTGATCAAAGTTGAAATGCATTTCTTACCTGACGTCTATGTCCCTTGTGATATTTGCCAAGGTAAACGTTATAACCGTGAAACTTTAGAAATTCAATTCAAGGGTAAAAATATTCATGAAGTTTTATCGATGACGGTTGAACAAGCCCATCAATTTTTTAATGCCATTCCTGCGGTGGAAAAAAAATTACGCACACTTATCGAAGTGGGTTTAGGTTATATCACTTTAGGTCAAAATGCGACGACACTCTCGGGCGGTGAAGCGCAGCGCGTTAAATTAGCGTTAGAGCTTTCAAAGCGCGATACAGGTACAACACTTTATATTTTAGATGAACCCACCACTGGACTTCATTTTGCAGATATTCAATTGTTACTTGATGTCATCCATAAACTTCGTGATGCAGGGAATACCATTGTCATCATCGAGCATAATTTAGATGTGATTAAAACGGCAGATTGGGTGATTGATTTAGGCCCAAAACCTTACCTAAAATAAATTACGGTACTTGAATCGCATTCATTCGGGATAAGATAATCCCACTTCGTTCAATCAATCCTGAAGCGTCTTGATGACGCTCATAATATTTAGGATTGGGAATCATAGAAGCTAACTTAGCCGACTGAAAACTATTGAGATCTTTTGCGTGGGAGGAAAAATAACGAAGCGATGCAGCTTCAATCCCATACACATTATTTCCCCACTCGATCACATTTAAATAAATTTCTAAGATTCTTTGTTTGCTTAAAATGGTTTCAAGCATGAGCGTAATAATCGTTTCTTCTGCTTTACGCCAAGGTGTTCTTTGA
>JAPLQN010000042.1:0-2933 GCA_026399645.1 Candidatus Methylopumilus sp.
TCTGCCTGACAACAAGGAATGAGCACAATATATTGCGCCTCCTTTTTAAGTCCAAAAAGAATGGCATCATCTGTGGCTGTATCGCATGCATGAAGTGCTGTCACCATATCTACTTTTTTTGGAAGGCTCGAATCATCCAGTGAATTTTTTATATTGGATGCTAAGAAATGCATGTGATCAAATTTTAAAGTATCAGCCAATGCTTTGGCTTTCTCAATGAGCTCTGGTCGGTGATCAATCGCAAAGATTACCCCCCCTTTATCTTTTAAAAAAAGATCGTATAAGATAAAGCCTAAATAAGACTTTCCAGCACCATGATCTACCAAAGTAAACTGAGGATTCGTTGCTAACGCTTTTTCTAAATAAGGCTCAATCAACTGATAGAGATGATAAACCTGTTTTAATTTGCGTCTCGAATCCTGATTGATCTTTCCATCACGCGTTAAAATATGCAGTGACTTTAGTAATTCGATCGACTGATTTGGCTTAATATCTTTTAAATCTTCCATAACTACATCAGTTTAACGTATGCGCGATCACTTATGACAGAGTAAAATGTCGAAGAATTAACGAAAGCTTGATTATGAGTATTCAGTGGTTTCCAGGGCACATGGTCGCGGCGCAAAAAAAAGCTGCCGAAACCATGGAATTTACCGATGTAGTCATCGAAGTCTTAGATGCAAGAATGCCTGGCGCATCGCAAAATCCTATGATTAGAGAGCTGGGAGCTGCTCGGCAACGCGCGCATCTTAAAGTGCTTAATAAATCAGATTTGGCAGACCCCAAGATTACCGACCAATGGATTCAATTCTTTAACGCACTCCCTAAAACAAAAGCTATTGCCATTTCGTGCAAAAAATCTGGGGACTCAAAAAAAATCCTTACGGCTTGTAAATTACTAGCCCCTCACAGAAGTTCGCCACTCAAACCTCTTCGAATGATGATTATGGGGGTACCAAATGTGGGAAAGTCCACCATTATGAATGCCATTTTAAATAAGCGCATTGCAAAAGTTGGAGATGAGCCAGCTGTCACAAAACAACAACAAAGACATCAAATCAATGATCATATGATCTTGGTCGATACACCTGGCATGATGTGGCCTAAAATCCAATATTCATCGGATGGATATATTCTGGCTATTAACCACGCCATAGGGAAAAATGCTTACGATGAAGAAGATATCGCGAAAGAGCTAGGCTCCATTCTCTTAAGGGTATATCCAGATTACCTAAAATCTAGATATGCGATGAACGGGGATGATGCAATACGCGACTCAATCGACTTATTGGAAACAATAGCTAAGAAAAAAAAATTGCCGCTCAATAAAGGTTTATTAGATACCAGAAAAGTAGCCACGCTGCTTATCAATGACTACAGAAATAGCTTGCTTGGGCGAATTAGTTTAGAGTCACCAGAATCAAGAGATCTCATGATGAAAGGGCATAAATAAAGTTGTTACAAAATAAAAATAAATTAGATGTTGTCGTGATAGCTATTAAAAGACCAGAAATATTGAGGCTATGCCTTGAAACATTCAAGAAAAATTTTTTAAATCAATTTAATGTAAGGATTATTATTAATGTAGATCCTGTCGGTGAAGAAAATCATTCGCAAAAAGATATTGTCAATATTGCAAAAGAATATTTTCCAAATGTCGTTTCAAGAACGCCAAAAAAAGGAAATTTTTCTAAAGCGGTCTATTGGGGCTGGAGCCAAGTCAAAACAGATTTCTTTTTTCACCTAGAAGATGATTGGTTATTAAAAAGCTTTATTCCGGTTTATAGGTTTCAAAGAAAAACATGCATAAAAGATATTGTATCTATAACATTTAATATTTCATCTAACAAAAAATATCCTAAGGTTTATGACAACTACCATCTAAAAACATTCTCACTTAGGCCTAGTATCTTTAGATCTAAATATATTAAAGAAAAATTAGCAGGTTTTAAATTTGATGAAGATCCTGAAAAACAGATAGCAAAAAATACCACTTCAAAAAGCTTTAAAAATCCAAAATTTATTTTATTTGGGAATGATAATGAAGGTAGAAAAAATATTGATACGGGCAAAAAGTGGAAAATGAAAAATGCATTTTCAAAGTGGGAGTATAAATCAGATAATATCGTCTATAAGAAATCAGAGGGGCAGGACTTTTTCAAAGCGATTTTTTATGCGATTAAATACTGGTACTTCATAAGGTATTGGCGTCTAAGATATATATATATATAGACAAAGTTAATATATTTAAAAAAATTGATTAAACTTATCAAAAATTTTATCAACGACAATCTTCAAAAATGTAGGCATTTTATTGTTCACGTTTTGTTCCTCATTCTCAATCGATTTGCAAAAGAAAGACAGCGCCCAAAAAAAATCAATAAAATCTTACTGATAAGAAGAAATCGTCTCGGCGATGCTATCAATCTTCTTCCTATAATTGAACTCATTCGAAGAAAATATCCACTCTTAAAAATTTGTGTTTTAGCTGAGGCATATAATGCAGAGATTTTTCGTTATTCAACTCATATTGATAAAATTTTTGCTCTTAACGAAAATTCCTGGGGCGGAAGAAATTTCTTTTTTTTAAATCCTGTTGTCAGAGCAGTGAGAAAAGAAAATTTTGATCTAGTTATAGCATTTGGTGGCTATACCTCCTCGCTTGCAAAACTAGTTTATTTCATCAAGCCCAAGTATAGTGCCGGTATGATTTCAAATAAAGGATTTTTCTTTGATTTAGTTTATGACAAGAAGATCAAACCTTCCTCAAATATCTCATCACATGTTGAGGATATGGCGCAAGTGGCGCGGGCTTCTGGTTTAAAAATCGCAAAATCAATTCCATATACCCACCTAGAACTAATTGAACAAAAAAATCATGGATGGTTAGCTATTTGTCCGGACGTGGAAAGGCCTGAAAGCCAATATCCTAT
>JAPLQN010000042.1:2997-14055 GCA_026399645.1 Candidatus Methylopumilus sp.
ATCGATCAATATGGAGAAGTCATTAAAAAATTATTAAAAGATATAAAAATAAAAAAAATAATTCTTCTTGTTAAAGATAAAAATAGCCCATATATGAAACTAACACAGTACGGAGCTCAGTATATTGAAACAAGAAATCTACATGACCTTATTAAGTATTTGGCAACCTGTAACTATGCTATTACAGCTGAGGGCGGCTCAGCTCATATCGCTGGCGCTCTTGGACTTTCGATTTGTGTCATATCTGGTACAAAAAACCAGAGCTATTGGAAGCCCCATACAAAGAAAATTAAAACATTTATGAGTAGTCATGGTGTAAAACAAATTGATCCAGAAATTATTATTAAAGGAATTCGTGCTTTTAAATCAAGATAGTCTGATTAAAATTTCTTAGCTTCCAACCAATTATCTTTAATGTAATTTAACACTTCCTTAACAGTAATTTTTTTCATGCAGTCACATTTCTTATTTTTTTCAGACAAAACGCAAACGGGCGCTGAAATTGTGGCTATTGATGCACCTATTGGACCCCATCGCTCTATATTTACAGTGGGTCGGGATGGGTAGAGACCAAGCACTCTCGTATTCAATGCAGCAGCTAAATGAAGCGGTCCGGTTGCATTAGCTATTAAGCCATCTGCGTTTTTTAGTAAGCAAAGTAATTCTGTGCCATTTAATTTATCAAACAAATCAATCACTTTGGTGTGAGCTTTTAGTATTGATGAAAATTTCTTCTTTTCATCAAGGCTTCCTGTTAAAAAAATATTTACATCATCAGGTAGCATTTGAATTAGTGAGTCAAATTGATCTAAAGGCCACTCAGAGGTATTACCATTGGTTCCCAAATGGATAACGAGATTAAATTTCTTCTTTTCTAGAAGATTTAATACTTTGGGAGAATTTCTCACATTTAGCTTGAGATAAGCGTTTAACTCGTCTCGCTCCAACATGGAATCAATGTTATAAAAATGTAAAAACTTTAAGCATTTCTGTGCAAAGTGTAATGTGCCTTTTTTTGACTTGAAATTGGTATTAACAATTTTAAATTTGAATGGATTTAGTGTTAAAACATACCAAAAATAATTTTTTAAGTGGGAAACGATATGCGGAATTTGAGCTTTTTTTGCTAATTGCAAAATGTTTTCATTTCCCTTAAGTATTAACATGGAATCAATTTGAAGTTTTTTTAAGTAATTAGCAGCATCTTCTTTTTGCATCTTTAATAAATTTTCATGCGACAAAAAAGCATCAATGTAGGGTGATGCATCTGCTATATCTTTGACATAATTTCGCGCAATCAAAGTAATCTTTGTATTTGGTATATGTTTTTTTAAAGAGGCTGCAAGGGGTAAAGAAAAAAGTAAATCCCCCATATTGTCTGATCTTGCTAAAGCTATGTGCATTTTAATTTTTCATCCAAGTAATATAACAACACTGGTCTTCTATGCCGCAGTGAATTTCGATAAATTTGCGATAAGAAATTATTACAGACCACCCTCTTATAACTTCCAAAATTGATAAATATTCTACTTTCTCAAATTATCTTTTTTATATAACTTCCATAGAGCTTTAATGCCTTTGATAATAAAAAAAATGATAAGACCTGCGTTGATAATGTAAAAAATAAAAATAGAGATATCAAGCATATTAATCTTTGAAATCCATTCCAAAAAATCTACTATAATTTGCATAAAAAGTTGTACTAGCCGACCTTTCGGTCTCCAAGCGTTTTAAATTTTCCTGCAGCATAAGACGCTGCAAATGCATTTGGTTTGACCATTGGGATCACATTACATGTGCCACGAATATAGCCAATAGCCTCATGAATGACACAATTAGAACCAAACATTTCATCCGGATTGATATCGAGATGAACTTCTACAGCTCTGTCCTCTAATATATCGGCTAATTTAAGGTACAAGTCGGATACTTTATATACTTCGTTCATTAACCTATAGCGAGGTTTATTCTTTTTTTGATCATAGTCTCTCTCACGCGCTACTTCGCCAAAAATTTTGCACCCGTTATTGCCATTAATATGAACAACTATTGCCATGACATAATCTGCATACCAATCTTTTCCGATTCTAATTCTTTCAGAATCACAGCCAATATAAATTTTTGACTCCAAAGTTTGCGCCTCAATAAAATCTCGAACTTCTTCTAAATTTATTTTTTTCATTATTTATTTAATAGTATTTAACAAATTAGTTTCTTCATAATGGTTATACATAGGAATTTTTTTTAACGTCTTCGCTTCTTCCAAGTATAGTCTGACCCATCGGGACACTTCCCTTCAAGCACAAAATCAACACCAAATAACCCAATGATTTCAATACCATGACCTTCAATAGTCACTAGCTCATTCATTTCCTTGGCTGACTTCATAGCATCATCTAGAGTCATAACCTCGATTATTTTTGTTTTACTCTTAACTTTGTACATTCTGATTAAATAGTCTCAGACTTTATAAGAAAACATCTAAAAAATCTTTTACGTGATAAATCCTCACGTAATTTGTAAAGGTAACTTATTGGCTATATTTTGCTCTATTTAATACACAGAGTATAGTAGTTCACCTATGAGATATTTCGCTTATTTCTTTTTTTTGTATCTTTATTCGATAGCAACAAGTCATGCAGCAAATGATTCATATTGCTACTCAATTAGAAACTCTGACCAAAAAAATTCCTGTCTTGCCCTCGCAAAAAAAACAGATACCTACTGTTATTCCATTCGTGAGCCTGACTCAAAAAACTTATGTTTGGCACAAATCAAGAATCAGAAAAGTTATTGTTATAGTATCCAATCTAGTGATATTAAGAATCATTGTTTAGCTATACTAAAATAGGATCGAAATGAAAAAACTAAATTTATTTCTTACTCTAATTTTTATAAGTTCTTCTGTTTATGCAGAGCGGATAAAAATTTGGGGGTCTGATACGAGTGAACATTTTATTAAATCAGATACAGTGAAATACAAAGGTAAATTGGTAACATTTTGGTTATTAACGAATAATTATTTGCCAGATGAATCAGGTCATTTATCTTATAAACAAAAAATTGAAATTGATTGTAGTTATGATCAATTAAGAATGCTCGCACAAATAGGTTACCAACAAGCTATGGGATCAGGCATATCCACTCGTTTCAGCAAAACTTATGAAGAATGGGTCGAAATTACGCCCGACAGCCTTGGTGGTGAACTTTATAAGTATCTTTGCACAAAAAAAATAAAATGAAGTTAATTGCGATCAAATTGCGATATTTCAATAAAAACGTTACAAATTTTGACCTCTTAACGTTCTGAAGAGTGGCGCCCTCGACACGAATCGAACGTGTGACCCTCCCCTTAGGAGGGGGATGCTCTATCCACTGAGCTACGAGGGCAAAATTTAAAAATTACTTTTGTAAAACTTTTTTCAAGACCTGAATACCAAAACCCACACCAAAGCCATTGACTTCACTTAACACCGCCCCAAGACCGCCTTTTCGATTGCTTGATGAGAGGTCGGTATGTAACCAAGGTACATTGTTTTCAATAAAACGATTTAAGAAGCGCGCGGCATGAATATGGTCAGCACCGCCTTCAAGTGTGCATTGCTTAATGTCTGCAATACCACTCTCAAGATCTTCTTCGTAATCTTCGTCAAATGGGAATGCTGCAATGCGCTCTCCTGATTCGCTTCCGGCACCGACAGCTAAACAAGATAATTCAGGTCGATTAGATATCACACCACTGTAACGATCGCCTAATGCTGTCGCCATACTACCTGTAAGTGTTGCAAAATCCATCATCATGTCAGGCTTCAAACGGGAGGCCAGGGTTAAAGTGTCGGCTAAGACCATGCGGCCTTCCGCATCAGTATGAATAATTTCGATACTCGTACCATTTAGGGACATCACCACATCATTTTGTTTATAAGCTTTAGGTCCAATATGATTTTGCGCAATAGCTAACCAGCAATCAATTTGAACTGGAAGTTTTAAGAGAGTAGCTGCCAATAAAATACCAAGGGAGACTGCAGAACCATTCATGTCTTCGTGCATGCCATGCATATAACGTGCTGGTTTTAAATTATGCCCGCCTGTATCAAAACAAATACCTTTACCAATGACTGCAATATTTTTCTTAGACTGCTTAGGCTTATAGGTTAAATGAACGATGGCTGCATCTTGTGGTTCAGAACCTTGCCCTACTGCCACAAAGGAACCTGCGCCCATTTTTTTTAGTTTCACCATATCAAACTCTTCAATCTTCCAGCCATTTGACTTCGCGAGCGACTTAATTTTTGTGCGATAGATAGAAGGGGTAAGATCGTTAGGTGGCAACATCGTCAATTCACGTGTCAACGTATTGCCAGTGACAACAGCCATTTCATCTTTAAATTTATCTTTAACTTCAATACCAAATAACTCAATAGACTTGATATTTTTTTTAATGCTTTCTTTTTTTCGAGTGGGTAATTTTTGACTATTCATAAGCGCTACATAGATAGAAGCACGTGCATTAATTTCTTTGGAGTGCTCATCGCCAAATACACCAATAACAAGCGTTTCAGGGTTTTCTGCAATTAAGGGTTGGAGTGCTTTTCGAATTAAAGTATGACGCTGAAACGTGTTATTTTTTTTGTCCAAAACAACAAAACTCAACAAGCGACCATCCTGGACCTCAATAGTGACCGGCTCTTTGGTGAGGCTCGACATTTTTTTATGGGTACGTTTTAGTTTTCGATCAAGCTCTTTTATAAAAGGGAATGTCTTTAATGTCGTATCACTTAAAACACAAAGAAAATGAACCCCTTTGATGTTTTTTTCTGTCGCCACACTTCTTTTTTGTACAATTTGAATTGTCATAAGCCTGAACCCTTAAATATATGTCCTATAAAAAAATATCAATAAAATCAATAGAATATTGCTTTTTCTCACACTTTTAACTTACTTTTTTACTTGACCCAAACGCTTAAAAACGCCAAACTTGAAGGTATATGAGTTCATTCAATGCGTTATCGCTCACAAAATTGGAAACCCCTTTAGGCGCTAGGTAAACACAGTCCTTATTATACCGTTAGCGTCCTCATAAAAATTCTGGAGTTATATTAAAACATGGCATCTATACCTGACATCGACAATCAAGAAACGCAAGAGTGGCTTGACGCCCTTAATGCCGTCATTGAAACAGAAGGTGTAGAACGCGCTCATTTCTTGATTGAATCCATGATTGATCAAGCACGAAGATCAGGGGCTAATTTACCTTACAAAGCGACCACCGCTTACGTCAATACAATACCTACGCACTTGCAACAACGTCATCCAGGTAACCCCGATATGGAGCGTCGCATCCGCGCACTCATCAGATGGAATGCCATCATGACGGTATTACGTGCCAATGAAAAATCACCAGGTGTAGGAGGCCATATCGCAAGTTTCCAATCAGCGGCGACTTTATATGATGTCGGCTTCAACCATTTCTTTAGGGCGGCTAATGATAAATTCCAAGGAGATCTTGTGTACTTCCAAGGCCACTCATCCCCTGGTGTTTATGCAAGAGCGTTTCTAGAAGGCCGTATCAGTGAAGACCAATTAACTAACTTCCGTATGGAAACGGGCGGCAAGGGATTATCAAGCTACCCTCACCCATGGCTTATGCCTGACTTCTGGCAGTTCCCAACTGTATCGATGGGATTAGGTCCTATCATGGGTATTTACCAAGCACGATTCTTAAAGTATTTACATGATCGCGGTATTGCAGATACTTCAGATCGTAAAGTCTGGGTCTTCTGTGGTGATGGAGAAATGGATGAGCCTGAGTCATTGGGTGCAATTTCATTGGCGTCTCGAGAAAAGCTCGATAACCTTATTTTTGTTGTCAACTGTAACTTGCAGCGCCTTGATGGTCCTGTGCGTGGCAACGGCAAAATTATTCAAGAACTCGAATCAGACTTTAGGGGTTCCGGTTGGAATGTAATCAAAGTGATTTGGGGCTCATACTGGGATCCTTTAATCGCGATGGACAAAACAGGATTACTCAAAAAACGCATGGAAGAATGTGTCGACGGTGAATACCAAAACTTTAAAGCTAAAGGTGGCGCTTACACACGTGAACACTTCTTTGGTAAATATCCAGAACTAAAAGAGATGGTAGCTGCCATGTCAGATCAAGATATCTGGCGCTTAAATCGTGGCGGACATGACCCTCATAAAGTGTTCGCTGCATACGCTGCAGCCACTTCCCATAAAGGCCAACCTTCAGTCGTTTTAGCTAAAACCGTTAAAGGTTACGGCATGGGAGATGCAGGCGAAGGTCAAAATATTACCCATCAACAAAAGAGCATGGATATTGATTCATTAAAAGCCTTCCGCGATCGTTTTGATTTGCAAATTACAAACGAAGAAGTTGAGAAGTTATCTTTCCATAAACCTGCGCCTGATTCTCCTGAAATTAAATACATGATGGAAAGACGTGAAGCGCTTGGTGGATTTGTACCCCAACGTAAACGTAAAGGTAACCCACTCAAAACACCGCCGCTATCTGCTTTTGAAAATATGTTAACTGCGACAGGCGAGCGAGAAATATCAACAACGATGGCGTTCGTGAGAATTCTATCCACCCTTGTACGTGATAAAGAGCTCGGTAAATATATTGTACCTATTGTGCCTGATGAGGCGCGCACATTTGGTATGGAAGGCATGTTTAGACAGCTTGGTATTTATTCGTCCGTCGGTCAATTGTACGAACCGCAAGATTCAGATCAAGTCATGTTCTATAAAGAACAAACAGATGGTCAAATTCTAGAAGAAGGTATCAATGAAGCAGGCTCATTCTCCTCCTGGGTAGCAGCTGCGACTTCATATACCGTTAACGGTATTCAAATGATTCCGTTTTATATTTTCTATTCCATGTTTGGTTTCCAACGTATTGGGGACCTTGCTTGGGCGGCTGGTGACTCACGTGCACGTGGATTTTTGTTAGGTGCTACCGCAGGTCGAACCACATTGAATGGTGAAGGTTTGCAACATGAAGATGGTCATAGCCAATTGATGGCGGCCATGATTCCTAATTGCGTATCATACGACCCTACTTTTGCATACGAACTTGCAGTGATTATGCAAGACGGTTTAAAACGCATGATTGAAAATCAAGAAGATGTTTTCTATTACATCACGGTCATGAATGAAAATTATAGCCACCCTGAAATGCCTAAAGGTAGTGAAGCAGACATTATTAAGGGTATGTATTCATTCTCCACTTCAAAAATCAAAGGTGAAAAAGTACAGCTCATGGGCAGTGGTGTGATTTTACGTGAAGTGATTGAAGCGCAAAAAATATTAGAAAGTGATTATGGTGTGTCAGCCGATGTATGGAGTGTGACGAGTTTTAATGAGCTTCGTAAAGATGCATTAGAAGCGGATCGTTGGAATCGCATGAATCCTGATAAACCACAAAAAGAATCACACGTGGTAAAAATGCTTAAAAAAGCAGAAGGTCCCATCATTGCATCGACAGACTATATGAAATCATTCGCAGAGCAAATCGCTGTCTTCTTGCCTCATAAATTTGTGGCCCTCGGTACCGATGGCTTTGGACGCTCTGATTCTAGAGAAAAATTACGTCACTTCTTTGAAGTCGATCGTCATTATGTCGTGGTAGCAACACTCAAAGCTTTAAGTGATGAAGGCAAGATTAAATCATCAGTGGTCACTGATGCGATTAAGAAATTTAAGCTTGATCCTAACAAACCTAATCCGGTGACGCAGTAATTATGGCTATTGAAAAAATACTTGTTCCCGACATTGGAAACTTTGATAGTGTGGATGTGATTGAAATCATCGCGAAGATAGGCGATGCCATCAAAAAAGATGACCCACTCATTACGCTAGAAACAGATAAAGCTTCGATGGATATTCCAGCACCTCATGCAGGTACCGTGAAAGAGATTTTTTTAAAAGTGGGTGACAAGATCAAACAAGGCTCACCTATACTGATGCTTGATATTGTGGAGTCTGATAAAAAATCGGAAGTGAAAGAAAGTCCGAAAGAAACTAAAAAAGAAGAGGCGATAAAAACTTCTATGCCTGAACCTTCTCGTCCAGCGCCAGAGCCTCCTCAAAAAATTAAGCCACAGCAAACGCCAGCGCCTATTGGCGATAGTGTGGTTGTGGCGCCCAATAAAAAATCGCACGCGAGTCCTTCGGTCAGAAAATTTGCGCGTGAGCTAGGTGTAAATTTGGTCTTCGTGCAAGGATCAGGTCCTAAAAATCGTATTCTTGAATCTGACATACAAAGTTATGTGAAAGGTGAATTAGCCCGACCTCGCACGGACAATATGGGTAACGCCCCGACTGTGATTCCAATGCCTGTGATTGACTTTAGTCAGTATGGAGACATTGAAACCAAACCACTTTCAAAAATTAAAAAATTGTCAGGTGCTAATCTTCATCGCAATTGGGTGACCGCACCGCACGTTACACAATTTGATGAAGCAGATATCACCGACCTCGAAGCTTTTAGAAAATCGATGCAAGTTGATGCTGAGAAAAAAGGTGTCAAACTCACCCTTCTTGCCTTCCTTATGAAGGCATGTGTGAATGCACTTAAAACTTATCCTAACTTTAATGCCTCTCTTTCAGCGGATGGCGATCAACTTATTTACAAAAGTTATTACAACATCGGTTTCGCATGTGACACACCCGATGGTTTGGTGGTACCTGTCGTGCGTGATGTTCACCAAAAAGATGTCCTCGCAATCGCCAAAGATTTAGGTGAACTTTCCGCCAAAGCGCGCGAGCGCAAACTTAAGATGGAGGAAATGCAAGGTGGATGCTTTACGATTTCAAGTTTAGGCGGTATTGGTGGCACAAAATTTACTCCGATTATTAATTGTCCTGAAGTGGCCATCCTTGGAATCTCGAGGTCCTCCATGGAGCCTATATACGACCCCAAAACGAAAGCATTCGAAGCAAGGCTTATCTTGCCACTCTCTCTATCATACGATCACCGCGTCATTGATGGTGCAGATGGTGCGCGTTTTACCAGTCACTTACGCATGATGCTATCTGACGTGCGTCGATTGCTTCTTTAATATTACATGGCTAATACTTTTCAAATCACGGTACCTGATATCGGCAACTTCGATAGTGTTGAAGTCATCGATGTGATTGTCAAAATTGGTGATACGATTAAGAAAGAAGATTCACTCATTACGGTTGAATCTGATAAAGCATCTATGGATATTCCTTCCTCACACGAAGGTAAAGTGACAAAGATTGATTTAAAAGTAGGCGATAAAGTTAAACAAGGATCCAATATTCTTGTAATTGAATTAAGTGAGTCTAATGACAAACCGCAAAAGGCTGAAACTAAAACAGAAGTTAAGGTTGAAGCAAAGCCGGAAGTAAAAAAAGAAATGCCTTCGGAAGCGTCTATACAGACCAGTACTAAAAAATCAAATATGACATCGACACACGAAACTGAACTTGTTGTTTTGGGTTCAGGCCCAGGGGGTTACACAGCTGCATTCCGCGCTGCAGATTTAGGTAAGAAAGTAGTGCTTATCGAAAGATATGGAACCTTAGGTGGCGTATGCCTTAATGTGGGCTGTATTCCATCGAAAGCACTTTTGCATACAGCTAAAGTCATCACAGATGCTGAAGAAACAGCAGAGCATGGTGTGACTTTTGGTGACCCTAAAATTGATTTAGAAAAAATTCGCCATTGGAAAGCAAACGATGTGGTCGGTAAATTAACGCAAGGCTTAAACGCCATGGCCAAACAAAGACAAGTCACAGTGATACAAGGTGTCGGTGAATTTACTTCCCCCCATCAAATTAAAGTCACAAAAGCAGATGGGAGTTCTGAAACGATAGGTTTCGAGCATTGTATTGTGGCTGCAGGATCGCAAGCAACAAAATTTCCAGGTGTTAAAGACGATCCACGTATTATGGATTCCACAGGTGCGCTAGAACTGAAAGACATACCTAAGCGTTTACTCATTGTAGGTGGTGGCATTATCGGACTTGAGATGGGCACTGTATACGATGCATTAGGCAGCCGTGTGAGCGTTGTTGAATTATCAGATGGACTCATTCAAGGATGTGATCGAGATTTAGTACGTCCATTGCAAAAACGTATGGAACAGCGTTTTGAGAAAATTATGCTCAATACTAAAGTTAATACGATTGAAATTAAAGCTGATGGTATTCATGTGGCTTTTGAATTTGAAGGTAAATCAGAATCGCAAATTTATGATCGCGTGTTAATTGCCATTGGTCGTCGTCCTAATGGCAAAGTTATTAAAGCTGAGTTAGCTGGAGTCAACGTCACGGATCAAGGATTTATTCCGGTAGACAAACAAATGCGCACCAACGTATCACATATCTTTGCCATTGGAGATATTGTAGGCCAACCCATGCTGGCACATAAGGCAACCCATGAGGGTAAGGTCGCAGCGGAAGTCATTGCAGGACATAAAGTTGAGTTCCAAGCGATCGCGATTCCATCTGTTGCCTATACCGATCCTGAAGTTGCTTGGGCAGGTATGACTGAAACAGAAGCTAAATTACATAATATTGAAATAGAAAAAGCAATCTTCCCATGGGCAGCGAGTGGTCGAGCGTTAGCTAACAATCGATCAGAAGGTACGACTAAACTTATTTTTGATAAAGAAACACATCGACTTATTGGTGCGGGTATCACAGGCGTTAACGCAGGAGAGCTCATTGCTGAAACAGTATTGGCCATTGAGATGGGTGCTGATGCACATGATCTTGGCTTAAGTATTCATCCACACCCTACACTGTCTGAAACAGTTTGTTTTGCAGCGGAAGTTAAAGAAGGTACGATCACAGACCTCTATCTTAAAAAACGCTAAGCCGTTTTTTAATGACTCGCGAAAATAAAAAGACCTTCAAGCACTAAATCTTTTTTGATTGAGACGTATTTTTTTAAACTTTTATCCATATGCTGATCTATCAACTCAGCATCACCACCGCTTAAAATAATCGCGACATCTTGAGATTCTGAACACGCTATATCAAATAAAGATTTGATATTACCTA
>JAPLQN010000040.1 GCA_026399645.1 Candidatus Methylopumilus sp.
CTCTCAAGCCCAAAAGACACCAGGAAATCCATCTGCTGTTGGTACAGGTGGAACACCATTTATGGTTTATTTGAGGAAACATCGAGACGAAACTAGAAATCAACCAGTTAGTTAAGTAGAGTTTTAGTAATTAACTAGGAGATTGATTTCTGTGCCCGCAAAATTTGATCAAACAAATCCGATGTATGAAAAAATTATGGCCGCACACGATGCGGCAGTCGCAGCTGGTTTAACTGAATACAAAGATCCAAAAACAGGATTTTCAGTTATGACCGAACCATTTTTAAAAGCTAAGGGTTTTTGCTGCAAAAATGATTGCAGACATTGTCCCTATCCGGCTTAAATTAAGAGTTATTTATCAATTTTAAAGGAATATCTTTACCCATTAATAAATCAAAATCATTGGATAATTGACAATCTAAATTAACTGCAGATGCTTTGCAACAACAAGTTTTTAACTCTTTTGCTATTTATTGAACCTGTTACAGTCTTTAGGAATTAAAGGAAAAGTTCCTTTAGCGTATTTAATATTTGAGGAAAAAATATGTCAGTTTTAAATGAAGTATTAAGCGCAAATAAAGCTTATGCCGATTCGTTTGGAAAGAAGGGTGAATTAGCTTTACCACCTGCTAGACAATTTGCAATCCTTACTTGTATGGATGCACGACTAGATCCAGCAAAGTACGCTGGTCTTGCTGAAGGTGATGCTCATGTAATTAGAAATGCAGGTGCTCGTGCATCTGATGACGCTATACGTTCCTTGGTTATTTCTTACAAACTTCTAGGAACAAAAGAATGGTTTGTAATTCACCATAGCAATTGCGGAATGGAATTCTTTACCGATGAAATCATGAGAAATCTACTTTCAAGTAGTTTAGAAACAGCTGCTTTAGGTGACAAAGGTTTCTACGATGTCGGCAAAGGTCCAGGTTCTGATGAGGGTGCATTTATCGATTGGCTAACTATTGCTGATAAAAACAAATCAGTAGTAGATGATGTCAAACGCATCCGACGCCACCCATTGGTACCAAAAAATATCACAATTTATGGATATATCTACGAAGTAGAAACTGGCAAATTAGTTGAAGTTGCTGGAGCAAAAGAAGCAGGCGCTGCGCAATAGCTAAATAAAAAAATTTGCGCCAACAATTTTATTTGTTGGCGCAATATTAATAGAATTTTCCTAAATTAATTCGTCTAGCTTCTTTTTCAGATCGATATCAGATGGTTCAACCATAAAAGTTCCATCACTAAAGGCAATGACTGGGATTGATTGTTTACCACTTATTGAGATCGCTTTTTCTTTTCCTGCTTCATCGTGCTCGATATCAACGTAGGTGTAATTAACGTTATTTGAATCTAAGAATTTCTTTGATCGACGACAATCTCCACACCATTCGGCACCATACATAGTCACTTTGTTATCTGACATATAAATTCCTTAATTTTAAAGGTGAGTCTTTACCTAAAAGACTGCTGTTGATTAAGTGTAATAGTAATCATGATGGGCGATCCTGGACCGTGTCCAGCTTGTGAAAAAAGCGATCTAGAACGTCGTGGCGGGAAAGATATGTGTCCTAAATGTTTTTATATCCAACCATGTTGTGACGGCGGGTTTTGCGAGTAAAGCTATTTAGAACTAGGAATTAGTTTATCAATAATAAAATAAATCAAGAAAATAATTAATCCAAGAACCAAAACGACTCCGGTACCAATTAGTGCCCCAACGTACCCAAGTTCAACTACGTTGACAAAGCCATAAGGATATTTACCAATTACTGCTCCGCGGACAAATGTGTAAAGAATGTAAGTAATTGGAATTAGAAGTGAGCTAAAGATAATTCTCCAAGAAATCCATTTACGTGGACCAAAGAATAACCAAACCAATAATGTTACTGGTGGAGTTATGTAGTGAAGCAATAGATCGGTATAAATATTCCAACTTTGTGGATTAGCCGCCGCTGCAAGAATCAAAACATAAACCAGCATAGTTACTGTAATCATCATTAAACTAGAAAGTCTAAGCACCTTTAATC
>JAPLQN010000025.1 GCA_026399645.1 Candidatus Methylopumilus sp.
AAGATGGGCGCCTTCGATCAAATACTTGGGGGTATAGCTCAGCTGGGAGAGCGCTTGCATGGCATGCAAGAGGTCAGCGGTTCGATCCCGCTTATCTCCACCAAATACCTTATATCAAACGCTGTTCTATAGTAGAATAGCTCCTTCTTTTCTTAGGTCCCCATCGTCTAGAGGCCTAGGACACCTCCCTTTCACGGAGGGAACAGGGGTTCGACTCCCCTTGGGGACGCCAATTTTCAAGCTAGCTCTGCAATTCAGAGATAGCTTCAAACATGCTAGAATCACTTTTTTAAAATTTCCCATAAAAACTTATGAGCTTAGATAACGTCCTTCCTGGTAAAGATATTCCAGCGCATTTCAACGTCATTATTGAAATTCCTATGAATGCTGATCCAATCAAATATGAGGTGGATAAAGAGTCAGGAGCTATTTTTGTAGATAGATTTATGGGTACTGCAATGCACTATCCTACTAACTACGGGTATGTACCAAAAACAATTGCGGGCGATGGAGATCCTGTTGATGTCCTTGTCGTTACTCCATTCCCTTTAATTCCAGGAGTGGTTGTAAGTTGTCGCGCTGTTGGTATATTAGAAATGGAAGATGAGCAGGGTCAGGACGCAAAAGTTTTAGCAGTTCCTGAAGATAGAATTCTTTCAACCTATTCGCGCTGGCAAAAACCGGAAGATATGAATCCTTTACGTCTTAATCAAATTCAACACTTTTTCGAGCACTATAAAGATTTGGAAAAAGGTAAATGGGTTAAAGTTAAAGGCTGGAAAGGTCCTCAAGATGCACACAAAGAAATTCTTGAGGGTATTGAAAGATACAAAAAAAGTTAGCTCTTAAAATCCAAGACGGCCCACAATCTCCGATGGGTCTTCATCTTTAAGAAATACATATTCTCCTGCGATATCTATTTCTACCCAGTCACATGACAAGGATAAAGTTTCGAAGTTTTCATCAATGACGCAGCAATCTAGCCATTTTTTTTCGCCGTTAATCAAAACAGCTTGAAAGCCGATATCTCTCCAAGCATTCACTAAATTTTCCATATCAATTGGATTCATAGCACCATCTCTAAACAGATGCTCATCGTACCAAACGCGAGTTCCGAGCGAAGAAGCGTGATCGATCAAGCATTGTTCCCATCCGCCAGGATATTTCTCTTCAATGGTTAATCTTCGAACAATAAAATTAATATGCTCTAATGCGATGGCCATTTAAAAGTTCTCTTTCTCTTCTAAAAATCTCCACATGCCTGTGGGCAGATCGCCAAGTAAAACATTACCAATTCTCACTCTTTTTAATCCAGTCACATGAAGCCCAACAAGCTCGCACATTCTTCTAATTTGTCTATTTCGGCCCTCAGTTAAGACAAAGCGCAATTGATCATCATTTTGCCATTCAACTTCAGCTTGTTTTAACTTGTAGCCATCGAGCGAAAGTCCATGCCTTAATAAATCCAAACCTTGATTCACTAATTTTCCTTCAACGCGAACTAAGTATTCTTTTTCAATAGCGCTCTGCTCACCAATAATTGTTTTAGCAATTCTTCCATCTTGTGTAAGCACCAATAATCCGGAAGAATCAATATCAAGTCTTCCAGCTGGAGCTAACCCATCATTATTAAATCTTGGATTTCGAGACGAATGCTGTTTAGAAACTTGAAAATTATCTTGCGTCACAAGACTGGCGGCAGGCGTAAAAGCTTTATCGTCATCAAGATGAGAAATATAACCCACGGGTTTATTTAAGATAACGGTAGCTTTGGAGGACTGCTGAATAGCTGCTTGCTTTTTTAACTCAACTTTTTGTGATCGGTAAGCGCGAGTTCCTAATTCAGTAACCACCTTACCATCAAGCATGACAAGACCTTGCTCAATATATGCATCAGCTTCTCTTCTTGAACAAAGTCCAAGCTCAGATAGTATTTTTGAAATACGAACAGCCTCTTCCATTTATATGAACTTTATGATTTTTTAAGAAAGCAAGTTTTAAGAACTATCGTATTTCTTCCCTGACCACATTCAATCTCTTCTTCATTATCAGTCAGACGAATACCTTTAAATGTTGCACCTCTTTTTAATACGTCCGAAGAGCCTTTGACTTTAAGATCTTTGATCACCTGAACAGAGTCTCCGTGATTTAATTCATTACCATTACTGTCTCGAACTAACATGAACTATCCTTATATTATTTAAGTTTATAAACCAAGATGTTGTCACCTTCTTTAAAACCAAAGATAGAATTACCACCTGCAGCAACAGCAATATATTGCGTTCCATCAATCTCATAACTAATAGGTGGTGCATTAACACCTGCATCAACTTTATTTGTCCAAAGTAACTTTCCAGTTTTAGCATCGTAAGCATTAAAATCCCCATTACCCTCACCCATGAAAACAAGATTACCCTCAGTCGCTAATAAACCGCCTGTTAATGGTTGAGGTGTCTTAACTTGCCATTTAATTTTCTTACTATTTAAATCAATAGCAGAAAGTAGTCCCCATCTCTCATCTTGCGTAGGTTCGGAAGAAGCATATCTAATCGCAGGTAAATCATCACGCGCAGGCTCATCAACTAATGTGTATTTAATAGGAGCATGAATAGCTGAAACAAATGCAATTTGATTTTTTTCATCTAGGGAAGTTGGGCCCCAATTAGCACCTCCTAAAATACCCGGATATAAAACTGTACCCTCAGCTGTGGCTTTTGCAAAAAGATTTTTTTGTGGCACAAAGGATTCTGTTTTTGCCAAAAGATCGCCCGTGATACGATTGTGAATGTAATACCATCCGGTCTTACTCGCCTGACCCACCGCAGGAATCGTTTTACCATCTTTCTTATATTCAAATAATACTGGGGGGCTCGCAACATCATATCCCCATACATCATGAGGAACTTGCTGATAAAACCATTTTAATTTACCTGACGTTGCATCGAGCGCTACAAGGGAAACAGTATATAAATTGTCTCCGGGTCTTGAAATGTCATTCATCTGCGGAGAAGGATTACCTGTACCAAAATATAAAGTATTTGCTTCTTCATCAATAGCTGGGGTGCTCCATGCTGAGCCTCCTCCATACTTCCAAGCTTCTTTATTATTTTTAAGACTTTCTTTTTCTTGCGCAATGTTACGGTTTAAAGAAATATTACCTTCAATTGTTTCTCTAAATTTACCCTCCCATCCTTCTGATGGAATCGTATCGAACTGCCAGACACGCTTACCTGTTTGAATGTTATATGCTGCCATAAATCCTGGACGCCCAAAACGACCATCCACCCCAATCACAGCGCCCATTGGTGCATCTGGTCTGGGGGTATCGACATGTAATCCATATCCCACCCCTGTAATGCCCACAATTACTAAATCTTTGTAAGTTACTGGGGCCATAGCAATACCTACACCAGTTTGACCATAAACATCCTTTTGACTCTTGCTGTCGGACTGACTTAGTGAGTTACTACTTTCAAATTTATTATCATTATCAGCAACATCAATATCCCAGATTTTTTTACCTGTTTTCGCATCTAAGGCAACCAGTCTTGCATCAACGGTACCTATAAAAATTTTATTACTTGAATATGCCAATCCTCGATTTGCAGGCCCACAGCACATTCTCCAGCTATCTCTTTTTTTATGGTTATAACGCCATAACTCTTTACCTGTCTTTGCGTCTAATGCAACCACATGGTTATGCGGAAGACTGATGAACATTACATTATTAATAACCAATGGGGATGCTTGAAATGTCGCTGGAACACCCGATTTTAATTTCCAAGCGAGTTCAAGATTTTTGACGTTATCTTGATTAATTTGAGTTAAGGTCGAAAAGCGTTGATTGGTTAGATTCTTACCATATGAAGGCCATTGCTCGTCTGAGCCAAATTTGAATGACGGAAGCTTGGGTAGAGAAATCTTATCTAAAGACAAGGAGTCTAGGGAAATAGAATCCATAGAAGCGCAACCTGTAAATATGAGAAAAAAGATGCTTAATAGAGCCGCTCGGATAGATTTCAACGTATACCCTTTCAAAACGATCGTATGAGATTACTAGATTAATAAAGCACTTTATGGATAATGCCTAATACTGATATCTTATCGCAAGCAATCTTTTTTTAATACCAGATATAGACTGACAACCTTACATGCAAAAAAATATAGTAATCATAGGAGCTGGTATTTCAGGCTGTTCATTGGCACATTTTTTAGCAAATACCGGATGGGATGTCACATTAATAGAGAGCCAAGATGATATAGCTTCCGGGGGTTCCGGAAATCCAGTGGCAGCAATTTATCCCAAATTTATGCTTAACGATAAGGCATACAATGATTTCATGCTAAAAAGTTTTATGTTTACAACAGCATGGGTAGATAAATTAGGTCTAAGTAAAGATGATTATCGATTTGATGGTGCGATTGAAATTTTAGAGGAAACCTATGCTCATAAATTAGAAATTAATTTATCAGGTGGAAGTGTAGACCAAGAAAAAATTTTAACCTTAATAGATAAAGCAATACTTAAAAAATATTTAATGCATCAGGATTCAAAAGGGCTTCTCTTTAATAAAGGGGGCTGGGTAAATCCAATAGCCCTATGCCGGCATTTAGTAAATCATTCAAATATTAAAATACTCACAAACCAGGAAATAATATCGATTGAAAAATTAAATAATGAATGGACACTTAAGACAAAAGATCAAAAAATTTTCAAAAGTGATCATGTTGCCATTTGTAATGCAGCATATCTAAATCAATTTGACTTAACTCAACATTTACATACTGATGCTTTCCGAGGACAGATCAATTGGGTAAATTCAACACCATTTCAAATGCCTTCTATCGTCATCTGTGATGAGGGATACTTAGCGCCACTCATGCAAAATAAGCATATTTTTGGTGCAACTTATGGCATGAATGACTTTAATAAGGACTTAAGATTAAGCGATACAAAAAAGAATGTCGCCTCAATAAAAAAAATACATCAAGAATTTTATAATTATTGTTTTGCGCAAAAAACAATTTCTGGGAGAGTGTCTTGGCGAGCATCTACAAAAGATAGAAAGCCTTATGTAGGTCGCGTATTTAATAATGAATTATTTAAAAAAATGCGTGTGAGAGAGCTAGCTCAGACAGATCAACTCCCATGGCTGGACAATTTGTATGTTGCGAGTGGATTTGGGTCCAGAGGCTTTACGTTTGCACCCTACTGCACCTTCGTCCTTGCTAATTTAATCAACAAAAACTTATCTAAAGATGATAAAGAAACACTCAATTACACAAATCCGGAAAGATATAGGCTCAAAAAAATGAGTTTAAAAAAAGCAGCAAGTCGTATTTTTAAGGTATAAATTTAATCATGTCAAAATCCCTTATTGATCTTGCAAAAAAATATGAAGAAGAAGGCGATCTTGTAAGTGCTATAGAGGTTCTTACAAAAGCACTTCAAGCTAAACCTAACGATCTATTTATTCAATTAGAATTAGGGAATCTTTGTGCTTTAAACAAACAATTTGTTGATGCAGTAGAATATTTTCGAAATTCCTATATGGCTTTCAAAGATAATCTTGATATTAGAAATGCACTATGTTATTCATTGTCAGAGCTCGGTAATGCATACCAAATACAGTCACAATTTTCATTAGCAGAAGCTTGCTTTGAAGAAGCTATTCAATACGAAAAAAATAATTGGACTTATTATTACAATTTAGCCAATGCAAAAGATAAACTTCAAAAGAGAGATGAGGCTTATCAATGCTACCAAAAAGCATTAAATCTTAACGATGAGGATGCTGACCTCTGGAACAATTTAGGTAATGCAGAGCGTGAATTAGGTCACTTAGATAAAGCCGTAGCCTCTTATGAGCGCGCATTGTCTATCAATCCCCTCTTGTTCCACGCTTACCTTCATCTCGCCCATCAAAAACAGCACATGTGTGATTGGCATGGGATTGATCAGCTTTTTCAAAAAATATGCTCTATTGTGAATACAAATCCCGAAGCGCTCATTTCCCCGTTCGCTTTTATTTCAAATCCATTCTCTTCATCTCAAGAGCAAATGGTATGTGCAAATCAGTGGACGCAAAATCACTACAAAGCCCAGTCATTCCAAAAAGGCAAATGGAAAAGAAAAAATAAAATCCGTATTGGGTATTTGTCATCAGACTTTAAGTTACATCCCTTATATTTTTTAATACGCGACGTTATTAAATATCACGATCGTGATATTTTTGATATTTACGCTTACGATTCGACCCCAAGCGAAAATACAAATGAACGAACTACACTTATTGGTTTATTTGATCATTATCGTGATATCTCATGTACCAATGATGTAAGCGCTGTGACTCTTATCAATCATGATGAAATTGACATATTGATAGATTTAACTGGTTATACAAATAACAGTCGAGCATTTATTGCTCCACAACTTAAAAACACAATCACTATCAATTGGCTTGGTTACCCCGGCACAATGGGTTTTACAGGAGAAAAATCACTTTATGAATTTATCTTGGCTGATGATTTTATTATCCCTGAAGCGGATGAAAAATATTATGCAGAATCTATTCTAAGACTTCCCTTTGCCTATCAACCGAATATAGAAAATCGTAGCCAATCGAATGATAAAAATCGGCAAGATTATGGCATTCCTTCAGACGCTTTTGTATATTGCGCTTTTAATCAATCGTTCAAAATTACAGAAGCCATATTCAAAGCCTGGCTTACGCTTTTACAAAAATATCCAAAAAGCATTCTCTGGTTAACGCATTCCAATACATGGGCTTCAGATCAACTAAAAAGGTTTGCGGAGACACATAGTATTAAATCTGAAAGAATTATTTTCGCAACACGCGTTCCTAATGAGGAACATATTGCTCGCCATGCCTTAGCAGATATTTATTTAGATACCCTGCCTTATAACGCTCACACTTCAGCCAGCGATGCCTTATCTATGAATTTACCAATTGTTACACTTAAGGGTAAAACATTCCCTTCAAGAGTGGCAGGAAGCTTACTTCATAGCTTAAATCTAGATGAGCTAATTACAGAGGATATTGAAAGCTATATTCGATGCGCTTCTAAGCTCACTGAAGATTTAATATATAGACAAGACTTAATTCAGAGACTGAAAGAAGCCAAATCAAGTTCACCAAATTTCCAGCCGCGTTTATTTGTAAAAAAATTGGAAAGTATCTACCAAGAAATTATTTAATTTTTCGCAGAAAGAATCACACCAGCAATAATTAAAATTCCTCCTAGCCACTCTTTAAGTGCAATACTTTCACCTACAAGAAAATAAGATGAAATTGCAGCAACCACAATTTCAAATAGAAAAAAACTAGACGCTTCCACTGCTTTAATTTGCGTGACACCAAATTGCACAAGCAAAGTTGACAAAAATAAGCTTAATGCAATCACCATCATAATCGCAGTATCAACTGGCCTGAAAAAATCTAATGTTGGCATAGCATTTTTATCAAACATGATGCATATCATGGCTACTACGATCACACCAAGCCAAATTGCTAATGCTTTTTGATTGACTGTCATGTGTGCATGTTTCCTTGTCATCACATTAGTAATTGCAAAACCTAAGCCGGAGCTAAGAGCTAACCAATCACTCTTCGAATCTAAATGAATGAGATAACCCGGCTCCCAAAACATAATAAAAGCCCCAATAAGAGAAATGAAGACAGCGATGTAATGACGTTTTTGCGTATCTTCATTAAGCATAAAATGTGCTAAAAAAATAGTCCAAACGGGGGAGAGATAAAATAAGAGCATGACACGCACAACTTCTCCATCGATGACAGCGAGGACATAACTAATATTTGTATAACCTGCAACAAGAGCAAGAAGCCAAAAATCTTTTGACCATATAGGGACCTTTTTCTTAGTTATAAAAAAATAAGGCAGCGCTATGGCAATCGTCAAAATAAACACATAAAAACTGGAATAAATACCAGAAACTCCCGCATCTGCCATTAAGCGATAGGGATACCAAATGATTCCCCAGACAAAAGCTCCAAAAAGGAGAGAAAATATCGGCAGCCAAGATTTAATCTTCATTAAAGTCTAGCCTTTACGAAAGTAATGACTTCTTTACTTATGAAGTCATTTGAACAATCAAATAGATTAAGATTTTCCATGCTCCTCATCCAAGTCATTTGCCTTTTTGCCAGCTGTCGTGTTGCAAAGATAATCTTATCGATACATTCTTTTTCTTTAATGCCCCCACTAAAGTACTCAAGGGTTTGACGATATCCCACTGATCTCATTGATGGCATATGGCTTTGAAGTGTAGAATATTTTTGAAGTAAAGATCTCACCTCTTCAAATAAGCCGGCCTCTATCATTTCATGAACTCTAAACTCAATTCGCTGATGAAGAATTTTTCTGCTGCTTGGCATAAGCCCTAATTTACAGACTGAAAATGGGAATACATCTTTATTTTCTGATTGATGATAAGAAGATAGAGGTTTTCCTGAAGAGTAAAAAACTTCTAAAGCACGACTAATGCGCTGGGCATCATTAGGGTTTAACTTTTCTGCTGTTTCTTTGTCAACGGATTTAAGCTTTTCATAAAGCTTCGGCCAGCCGACATGACTCGCTTCTATTTCTATATCTTTTCGAAACTGCTCATCAGTCATAGGCATTTGATTAATGCCTTTTTCAAGACCATTGAAATACATCATAGTGCCTCCGACAAGGAGTGGAATATGGCCACGCATTAGAATTTCATCAATAAGCTTTAAAGCATCTTGCGTAAATTGCGCTACAGAATAGGTCTCGTTAGGCTTTATGATATTAATAAGGTGATGAGGTGCCTTATCTAGAATATCTTGAGATGGTTTAGCTACACCAATATCCATGTCTTGATATATTTGTGCTGAATCAACACTAATAATTTCAAAAGGGAATGTGTTGACAAGCTCAACAGCAAGATTAGTTTTGCCTGAAGCTGTAGGACCTATCAAAAAGAAAACAACTGGCTTCTCTATAGCCATACTTTAGAAATTCTTAGCAATATTAGGATTGGATGCTAAATATTTTTTTATACCAATTAAAATATTTTTAGCTAAAACTTCTTGGTGCTCTTCATTATTTAAAATCTGCTCTTCTTTTGGATTACTTATAAAAGCTGTTTCCACAAGAATAGATGGGATATCAGGTGACTTAAGTACTGCAAATCCAGCTTGCTCTACATTAGTCTTATGTAAGTCATTGATGTCGCCTAATTGATCCAATACAAAATTACCAAGCTTGACACTATCGTTAATAGTTGCTGATTGCGATAAATCGAGTAATGTCTTAGCAAGCATCGGATCTTTATCATCCAAACTTACACCGCCAATTAAATCAGACTCATTTTCTTTATTAGCTAAATATTTTGCAGAAGCAGAAGTAGCACCCCTTTCTGATAATGCAAATACGGAAGAGCCTTTAGCTTCCGGATTAGTAAAAGCATCGGCGTGTATAGACACAAAGAGATCTGCTTTTAATTTTCTTGCTTTAACCACTCGGACATGAAGGGGAACAAAATAATCATCATCTCGCGTAAGCACCGCTCTTAATTGTTCGTCATTATCAATCTCTTTTTTAAGTTTTCTGGCAATCGACAAAGTAATATTCTTTTCTAAGCTACCAGAAGTACCTCTGGCGCCAGAATCTTCGCCACCATGTCCAGCATCAATAGCTATCACGATTTTTTTAGTCAAACTTTTAGTAGTTTGTGATGGTGATGGCACTTCTTGAGATATTTTTTCTTTCTTAATTTCTGGGGGTGTTAACACAATCTCTTTTTTAGGTGGAGTGGGATCTTTTTTTTCTTTATCTTGCACGAACGCCATTAATTCATCAGCTCTTGGGTACACATCAATGACCAGGCGATGTTTGTATCCGCCTGCGGGCTTCAGAGAAAAAATATTAATTTTAGATTCTGATCTTAATTCGATGACGACTCGAGATACTTGGTTATTAAACTTAGCAATACGAATTTGTTTAATATTAGGATCGCTTGATAAAATTTTCGTGCTTAAGTTTTTTAAGTCGTCATTAAGATCAATATCATGAAGATCAATCACCAAGCGATCTGGATTCTTTAAGATCATTTGATCATTACTAATAGGCTTAGTAGACTCAAGAGTTACTCGTGTATATTCTCTTGCAGGCCATACACGAGCTGATTCAATCGCATTTTTTGCCAAGATATGATTGGGAAATATCCCCAACATGAGGATAAAAATAATTTTCAGATAATAGTTTTTAAACATTCACTTCCTATCGGTGTGAAGCCAATCAAGTGAAGATGGCGACCAAATGACTCGTGACTCAGCTCAATTGAAATATCAGGCTCTGGAAGCATAGCCCCTGCTTTTTCTGGCCACTCAATTAAACAAATAGACGTTTCATTAAAATATTCTCTAAATCCAGCATCGTCCCACTCATGCTCGCTTTTAAATCGATAAAGGTCAAAGTGATAGATCGTAAATTTTAGAAAGCTATAAGACTCAACCAGTGTGTAAGTTGGACTTTTAACTTTATCCTGATAACCAAGCCCGCGAAGGAGACCTCTTACAAATGTGGTTTTTCCAGCGCCTAATTCACCTTTTAAATATAAATTCATTCCGGGGCGTAGATGGCTCGACATGCTTTCTGCGAAACGAAGTGTTTCACTTTCATCTTTTAAGTCATAATTAGAATCAAACATCATAGACATAACTTATAAAAAAATAATTAAAACATGGCAGACATTTGGGATCAATTAGCATTGCAAATTAAAGACTGGGGCCAAGAAATTGGTTTTGCTCAAATTGGCATTGCTGATATAGATCTCAATCATACGAAAGATCATTATCTAGAATGGATTAAACAAGGGTTCCATGGTGAGATGCATTATATGGTAAAACATGGTTCTCGGCGATATCAGCCAGATGAGTTAGTGCCTCATGCTATTCGAATTATTTCAGCTAGACTTAATTATTTTCCCCACTCTCACAATTCAGAGGCCGTTTTAGAGGACGATCAAAAAGCCTTCATTTCTCGGTATGCATTAGGTCGCGATTACCATAAAGTCATGCGTGCTAAATTAAAAAAACTTTCAGAAAAAATTCAAAAAGAAGCCCATAAGACGCTTGATCAATCATTTGAATTTAGATTATTTACAGATAGCGCTCCCGTTATGGAAGTTGAACTTGCTGAGAAGTCTGGTCTTGGTTGGCGAGGAAAACATACTTTACTAATTAATAAAGAACATGGTTCTTGGTTCTTCCTCGGTGAAATTTATATTAACTTACCTCTGCCTATTGATAAAAAAGTGGAAAATCATTGCGGCACATGCACAAGCTGCATGGATGTATGTCCAACAAAAGCAATCATAGGGCCTTATAAGCTCGATGCAAGGAAATGTATCTCTTACCTCACTATTGAACATAAATCCTCTATACCTTTGGAATTTAGAAAACAAATTGGTAATCGTGTGTATGGGTGTGATGACTGCCAATTGTATTGCCCTTGGAATAAATTTGGTCAAATGACCAAAGAGGATGATTTTAAGGTAAGGCACGGCTTAGACGATATTGAGCTCGTGGAATGCTTTTTATGGACCGAAGCAGAATTTACCAAACACATGGAAGGCAGCGCAATCCTTCGCATTGGTTATGAACAATGGTTGAGAAATATTGCGATTGGGCTTGGTAATGCTAAAACATCTGAAACTATCGTGATTGCCCTTAAGGGCCGACTAAATGAAGCCTCTCCGCTTGTCAAAGAACATATATCATGGGCGCTCGCGCAACATAATTTTCATATGAATTAAGTATGTCTTTGCTATAATGTGAAGCTATATTGAAATCTTCATCATTAAATCCTTGAGTTGAACGTTATACATGTCGCAAATTAATCAGTCGCCTATCTGGCAAGCGCTAAATCAACATAAAAAAGATATCGAATCCATCTCACTTCGCGAGATGTTCAAGTCAGACCCTGAACGTTTTAATCAATTTCACATTCAGTTTAATGATTTACTTCTGGATTACTCAAAACATCACATTTCAAAAGAAACAATTAGCCTCCTAGTTAAGCTTGCAAAAGAAGTGGATGTAGAGAGTTGGCGAGATCGCATGTTTGAAGGTGAAAAAATAAACTCCACTGAACATCGCGCAGTGCTTCATACAGCGCTTCGAAATCAAAATGAAACACCGATTATGTCCGATGGCGAAGATGTCATGCCTAAAGTTAAAAAAGTACTCAAAAAAATGCGCCGTTTTAGCGAAGAAGTAAGATCAGGCCAATGGAAAGGCTTTACTGGCAAAGCAATTTCGAGTGTGATTAATATCGGTATAGGCGGCTCTGATTTAGGACCTGCTATGGTTTGTCAGGCATTGAAACCTTATGGCTCAAAAACTATAACACCCTATTTCGTATCTAACGTAGACGGTGCCGACCTTTCACAAGCATTAGAAAAATGTAATCCAGAAACAACACTTTTTATTGTTGCTTCTAAAACATTTACGACGCAAGAAACAATGACCAATGCTTTCTCGGCAAGGGATTGGTTTCTCAAGGCTGCAAAAGATAACCAACATATTAAGAAACACTTTGTTGCGCTGTCAACAAATCAGCATGTCGTATCACAATTCGGTATCGACACAGAAAATATGTTTGAGTTTTGGGATTGGGTAGGCGGTCGCTACTCCCTTTGGTCTGCGATCGGTCTTTCTATTGCGTTATATATTGGTATGGATAGTTTTGAAGAATTGCTTAAGGGCGGATTCGAAATGGACGAGCATTTTAAAACAGCGCCCATAGAACAAAATATTCCAATGATGATGGGCTTATTAGGTGTTTGGAACATTAATTTCTTCAACTTTCCCACCCATGCGATCTTAGCTTACGACCAAGGATTGTCGAAGTTAGCTCCTTATCTTCAACAAGCAGATATGGAAAGTAACGGCAAATTTATCAATCGCGATGGAGAGCGTATTGATTTTCATACAGGCCCTGTCCTCTGGGGTGAGGTTGGCACCAATGGCCAGCATGCCTTCTACCAACTTCTTCACCAAGGTACAGAAATTGTTCCAGCAGATTTTATGATACCAATTAAGTCTCATTACGCGATAGGCAAAGACGGTGATGAACATCATAAAATTTTACTTGCAAACTTTATCGCGCAAACGCAATCGCTCATGCTAGGAAAAACATATGATGAAGCGCGCGCTGAAATTGAAAAACAAGGCTTTGAAGGTGAGGATATTGAAAGCTTTATCCCTCAAAAAACATTTGAAGGTAATCGCCCCACTTCATCCATACTTTTCCAAAAGTTAACTCCAAAGACTTTGGGTCAGCTTATTGCGATGTATGAACATAAGATCTTTACCCAAGGCATCATATGGAATATCAATTCATTTGATCAATGGGGCGTGGAATATGGCAAGCAAATTGCAAAACAGGTTTTACCAAAACTATCTGAAAAAACACCTACACATGACTTTGACAGTTCTACAAATGGATTAATTAATTATATTAAAAAAAATCAATAACCTATTGATATTATTTAATAATTAATTTTTGATTTAATATAGCTGCTCGTAAAGATTCATTCATAGAAGACCCTAAGCTTGCACCAAATTTACGGGCAAAACGGTCAGCAAAACCTTCGTAAGTCGTAAAATCAACCACCTCTTCAGCTTTAATAATTTCACGAGCAACATAATCATAATTACCAAAACCATCAGCCAAACCTAATTTAACAGCAGCCTCGCCATTCCAAAAAAGACCACTAAATGTTTCTGGGGACTCTTTAAGTCGATTACCACGGCCATCTTTAACCACTTTGATAAATTGCTGATGAACCTGATTGAGCATTTCTTGAACAAAGGCCTGTTGCTTTGGATTCACTGGTGAGAAAGGATCAAGCATGGCTTTGTTTGAGCCTGCAGTCATCAGCCGTCTTTCAACGCCAGCTTTCTTCATGGTCTCCGTAAAACCAAAGCCATCCATAAGAACGCCAATAGAGCCAACAATACTGGCTTTATCCACAAAAATTTCGTCCGCAGCTACAGCGATATAATAACCACCCGAAGCGCAAATATCTTCCACGACTGCATAAACTAGAATATGAGGATGTAATTTTTTTTGTCGTTTAATTTCGTCATTAATCATTCCGGCTTGAACTGGACTGCCACCCGGGCTATTAATTTTTAAAATAATGCCTTTCGTTCCGCGACTGTCATAAGCCCTTTGCACACTCTCGAAAAAGTCTTTTGCATTAACCTCATCCTTCTCTCCTATCACACCATTAATTTCAATCAGTGCGGTATGAATGCCAGACCCACCCTTGGTATGCGTGGCACCAAATGCAAAAAACAAAAGCACAAAAAGATATAAAAATGTAATCGATTTGAAAAAAATACCCCAGCGCCTTGCGATTTTTTGCTCACCTAAAGCTGAAAGCGCAATTTTTTCTATAGCTTCTCTTTCCCAATGTACGTTTGTTTTACTTTCTGTCTTTTTTCTTACTGCCATTTGTCATACTCCATAAAAGCTTTAAAAAATTTCAACCCATAATACATTGTTTGATTCTGTCACATTTAATTTTTGTAATGTTTCACCGCGACAAGGCCCTGAAATACATTCTCCTGAAGCAGGATGGTAAATAGCGCCATGGGTAGAACATACAATCCACTCTTTTCCATCATCCATAAATTCATTTGGTTTGTAATCAAGCTCAATCGGCATGTGCTGACATTGGTTAAGATAAGCATGGTACTTGCCCTCAAAAAGAACTGCAAAGCCTGATTGTGTTGCAGACGCTTTTTGATATTCAAATTTAACGGTTGAACCGTCACCTTGAAATTCTTTTTTATCTATTTCAATTTTTACGTTTGAACTCATGGTAACAAGAAATCTACAACCTCTTTAAAAGAATCGAAGCATGCCAAAGGCTCATAAGTGAGCAACACATCTTTAGGTTGGGCTCCGTAAGTCACCGCGATACTTTGAATACGGGCGTTCCTTCCCATCTCAAGATCGTAGTGAGTATCGCCTACAATCACGGCGCGATCAGCTGGAATCTTAGTTTCTTCTAAAATAGCCTCTACCATATGAGGGTGAGGTTTTGAAAAGCACTCATCTACTGTTTTAGTTGATAAAAAATATTTATTTAATTCAGTATCTTGCAACGCAAACTTCAACCCTTTTCTACTTTTTCCGGTGGCTACTGCGAGCTTACATTTATGCTGATAAAGTTGCCCGATTCCCTCTTTTACGCCATCAAAAAGATATGAATTACCCTCATTTGCATGATAATGCGTGCGGTAACCTTCGGCTACTTTCTCTAATAATTCAGTAGATAAATGAGGGAACAGTTTAAGTAATAATTGATTTAAACCCAATCCTAAAGTTTTTAAAATTAATGCTCTAGGGGGCGCTATAACACCGGCACCTTCAGCTGCTGATATAACTGCATCTACAATGATGCCTGTCGAATCTGCAACCGTGCCATCCCAGTCCAAAATAACTAAATCAAAGCGAGGTGATTTCATGAGGCTTGCTGACTTAAAAATGCATCAAGCTCCAGGGGTAAAGGGGCTTTTAACTCTAAAGGCTCCTCAGTTAAAGGGTGTTTCATTTTCATAGAGAATGCATGAAGAAACATCCGTTTTAAGCCCTTTTTTTGGAGCGACTTGTTTAAGGAAAAGTCCCCATATTTGTCGTCACCTAGAATAGGGAATCCTAGGTGAGCGAGCTGAACTCTAAGCTGATGGGTTCTTCCGGTAATCAGTTTAGCTTCAAGGAGAGTGTAAGGCCCTAAAGATTTTTTTAAGTAAAAGATCGTTTTGCTCATTTGATTTTGGCTATCATCATCTTCATCGTCAGTTACGTTGACCCGTCTCTCGCCTCCTTGTGTGAAGGTTTTTTTGAGCATAAGTTCGACTGTTTTCTTGGACTCAGTCCACTGACCTTCAACCATCATGGTGTATTTTTTTTCAATACGATTATGCCGCATCATATCGTGCATATTGACGAGTGCTGAACGCTTTTTGGCAATCAATAAAATGCCAGAGGTTTCCCGATCAATACGATGAACGAGCTCTAAAAATTTGGCTTTAGGTCTTGCATGGCGAATCAATTCTATGACGCCAAAATTAAGTCCACTACCGCCGTGGACAGCATAGCCGCTTGGTTTATTAATCGCCAATAAAGCATCATCTTCGTAAATAACATTAGTGTCTAACCAAGCGGTTTGTTGCTGTTTTGGCTCAATAACGTGCGGTGTTCTCTCAGTCTCTATCGCAATAGGAGGGATTCTTACTTGATCCCCGATCATCAGACGATAAGTAGTGTCGACTCGTTTTTTATTCACCCTGACCTCACCACTTCTAAGGATTTTATAAACATGGCTTTTAGGCACACTTTTTAAAATTTTTAAGAGAAAATTATCGATTTTTTGTGTCTCGCTTGCTTCATCCACAAGGACAAATGTAGCTTTTTCATCAGAAAAAAGATTTTTAAGGTTTGTGTTTTGAGCCATATTTTGTGTAATTTGATTTATACCCTATACTAGGACTGTTCAAATGCTCTTAATCAATTGAATTAAAGAGATAATTTAAGCTGAATTATACCGTGACAACAAATTACTATGGCTTTTTCCGCTCGCCTTATTTTAAGTAGCGGCCTTGAAACAAGGTTTAAAAATTTAAAGAATATTTTAGTTTTATTGCACATGTTCACAACAAAGATTAATAAATATATTGCTCAACAATCTTACAAATAAGATTTGTGGTTAAGTAAATAGTTTAAAAAAACTTTTTGACAAAAAAGTTTTAACTCAAGGAACGCTAACCTTTCCTAAGGTTAGGTGTGCACCTGAACAGCTGAAATACATTCTTTATCTTAAAACCTACTTGTAGGAGTTTTAGATAATGAAACGTATGCTTTTTAATGCAACCCAATCAGAAGAATTGCGAGTTGCGATTGTAGATGGTCAAAAATTAATCGATCTAGATATTGAACGTGGAAGTCGCGCTTTAAAGAAAAGTAATATTTATAAAGGCATTGTGACTCGTGTAGAACCTTCGCTTGAAGCTGCTTTTGTAAACTACGGTACAGAGCGTCATGGCTTTTTGCCTTTCAAAGAAATTTCACCGCAATACTTTAAAGATTCAACTCAAAATCGCCCTCGCATTCAAGACGTCATTGAAGAAGGTCAAGAAATTATCGTTCAAGTCACAAAAGAAGAACGAGGCAACAAAGGTGCCGCGCTTTCAAGCTACCTTTCTCTTGCAGGACGATATATCGTATTAATGCCCAATAATCCGGATGGCGGAGGTGTTTCAAGACGTGTTGAAGGAGAAGAGCGCAATGAATTCCGCGATCATATTTCAAACTTAGATATCACAGAAGGTATGAGTGTTATTGGTCGAACAGCGGGCGTGGGTTCCTCTCTTGAAGAGCTGCAGTGGGATTTAAATTATCTAAAACAACTGTGGACAGCGATTGAAGAAGCATCTCAAGGCCAATCAGGCGCATTCCTCATTTATCAAGAAGGCAATCTTGTTATTCGTGCCATCAGAGACTACTTTCATCCTGAGATAGGTGAAATTCTCATTGATACTCAAGAGATTTATGACCAAGCGACACAATTTATGAATCATGTGATGCCAAATTATGTAGATCGCGCAAAACTCTATGAAGATGAAGTTTCTTTATTTTCTCGCTTCCAAATTGAACATCAAATTGAATCTGCTTTTTCAAGAGAAGTGAGATTACCTTCTGGTGGCGCTATTGTGATTGACCATACAGAAGCTCTTGTTTCTATAGATGTGAACTCATCAAGAGCCACTAAAGGAAGTGATATTGAACACACGGCATTTAATACAAATATTGAAGCTGCTGAAGAAGTAGCTAAACAGTTAAGACTTCGCGACTTAGGCGGCCTAATTGTCATTGACTTTATTGATATGGAAAGCCAAAAAAATCAACGCGAAGTAGAAAACCGATTTAGAGATGCACTTCATCACGATCGCGCACGAGTCCAAACTGGAAAAATTTCACGCTTTGGATTACTCGAGCTTTCTCGTCAGCGACTTCGTCCAAGTATCGGCGAATCAAGCAATAGTTTATGTACTAAATGTAATGGTACTGGCTCAATTAGAGATATCCAATCATCGGCATTACATATTCTTCGTATGATTCAAGAAGAAGCTATGAAAGAACATAATGCAACTATTTCAGCTCAATTGCCTATTGAAGTTGCTACATTCCTTCTAAATGAAAAGCGCTCAGATATATACAGTCTCGAACAACGCTTAAAAGTTGAAATTATTTTAATCCCTAATAAGCATCTTGAATCTCCAAATTATTCAATCTCAAGTGCTAAACAAGAAGATATTGCTAATCAATCTAAGCCTAGTTACCAAATGATGGAGTCTCTTAATGAAGGTAATCAAGTTTTAAATTATAAACAAGCCTCTAGCGAACCAAAACAAGAGCCTTTAGTAAAAGGTATTGTTCCTGATACCCCTGCTCCAACAGGATCGGGAAAACCAAATAAAACATTATTTGGATTCTTTAAAAATCTTATTGCTGGTGATGATGAAAATACTCAAAATTCTACTGAAGAAAAATCAGAAGTTTCAGAAACGACAGAAAATAATCGTCCGCGTCCGCAAAATAATAATCGAGGACGTAATAATCGCAATCAAAAATTCAAACAGCAGCAGCAGCATAATAATAAAAAACCTCAAGGAGAGGCAAAACCCTCTGAAACAGATGTAACGCTTCCTTCAGAAAAAACATCTCCTGCTGAAACACGACCTAATCAAGATAATAATAGACGTGGGCGAAACAATAACAATAGTCGCGGTCGTTTTAACAAAGATCGCGGAACAAGATCGAATCAAGGTCCAAATGATTTTGAGAAAAAAGCTTTAGCATCTCAAGATGCGCCAACCTTAAATAAATCTGCTCCTGAAGCAAGGGTCCCTCAGGTCACAAAATCAGAGCCTAAGCCAATTGAAGCATCCAAAAAACCTACTCCTCCCAAACCTAGAAAAAGAGTAGAAGAAAAACCAGTTGATCTAAAGGCAGTCGGTCTTGAGCTTGTTGAGACAAAAGCTAAATCAAAACCTAAGGCTAAAAAAGAAGTCGAAGAAAAACCGAAAAAAGTAGCGCCAAAGAAAACAGCTGCTTGGCAAAAGAAAGAAAAAGCTAAAGATGAACCTATCGTAATGGTTGAAACAAAGGCTACAAAGAAAAAACCTGCTAAATAGACTGTTTAATAAAGCCTATTGTCAGCCAACCAAGGTAAGCCATTAATATCGACCCAACGACATGAAGCGCAATAAGGGTGAGCGAGGAAACGAGCTCATTCTTTTGCAACAACTGAAAGATCTCAGCAGTAAATGCAGAGAATGTAGTAAGGCCTCCTAAAAAACCTATATTAATAATAAGTTTTAAATCTGGGCTAAGGTCACTAAAAAATTCAAAAGCTCCCATCGATATACCCATTAAAAAGCCACCAACAAGATTGACTGTTAATGTCCCTATTGGAAATATCGGATGAAGCGAATTTAATAATATACCTATACCCCAGCGACTCCATCCGCCTAAAGCTGCTGCAAACCCTATATACAAAAAATTTTTCAAGATAATTTCAAGAAATGCTCGCGATAATATTTCAATTCGTCGATCGAATCATATATATCTGATAAGGCTTCATGTTTGCTTGTTTTTTTAAAGCCTTGGTAGAGTGAAGGCCTCCATCGACGAGAAAGTTCTTTAAAAACACTGACGTCTAGATTTCTGTAATGAAAATAACTTTCTAAATTAGGCATATGCTTTGCCATAAAACGTCGATCTTGGCAGATTGAATTGCCGCACATCGGTGATTTACTTGGTGCAATATGTTTTTTTAAAAACTCAATGGTCGCTTCTGAAGCGTAAGCCTCATCAAACGATGATTGCTTAACCCTTTCAATCAATCCTGATTTTGAGTGGGTAGATTGATTCCATGTATCCATACCGTTCAATACCTCATCTGACTGATGAATAACAATGACTGGGCCTTCAGCAATGATATTTAAATGAGGATCAGTGACTACAGTTGCGATCTCAAGCACCTTATCGGTCTCAGTATTAAGGCCACTCATTTCCATATCAAGCCAAATTAAATTATCGTCCGAAGAGCTCATCATGATTTCCATTAAAATAGTACTAATTGATTAAAACAATCTACAACGTGAGATTGTTTTCATACAGAATACTAGAATATTAACTTAATTCAGAGACATTATGGACGAAATACTACGCAACGCCTTTATTGCTGTTCTTACCTTAAGCACAGGCATTCACTTATGGCTTGCGAGAAGACACATTAATTTTATATCTGATCATAAAAATAAAGTGCCTGATGCCTTTAAAAAAAATATCACTCTTAAAGATCATCAAAAAGCTGCGCATTATGCAATTGCAAAAAGCGAATTAGGTTCAAAAGATAAAATCGTTCAAGCCTCCTTAATTATTCTCCTTACTTTGGGTGGATTGATTAGTGGAATCTCCCATCTTTTTGATTCAATCACATCACCTCTCTTAAAAGATATTGCATTAATCTTAAGCGTCATGTTTTTAAGTAGTCTCATTGATCTGCCTTTTAATTACTACAAAACATTTAAGATTGATGAAGCGTTTGGTTTTAATCGTATGACAAAGAAACTATTTTTTTCAGATCTATATAAACAGATGATTTTAGGTTTATGTCTTGGCCTACCTATTCTATTTGTTGCATTGTGGATGCTACAAAATGCGGGGGCATATTGGTGGTTTTATCTATGGGCTGTTTGGAGTTTATTTAATCTTTTAATTCTTGCAATTTACCCTACTTGGATTGCTCCTTTTTTTAATAAATTCTTACCTTTAAAAGATAAAACTTTAAAAACTAAGATTATTGCACTATTAAAAAAATGTGGTTTTAAATCTCAAGGATTATTCGTAATGGATGGTTCTGCAAGAAGCAACCATGGCAATGCTTACTTCACAGGCTTTGGTAAAAATAAACGAATCGTATTTTTTGATACGCTTTTAGAGCGTCTTAATCATAACGAAATCGAAGCCGTCCTAGCTCATGAGCTAGGTCATTTTCATCATAATCATGTTAAAAAAAGAATTGTCATGATGTTCCTAGTAAGTTTTATTGGCCTTGCTATTTTGGGATATTTAAAAGATCAATTATGGTTTTATAATGCGTTAGGTATTGTTGAACCTACAAATGGCAGCGCCTTGCTTCTTTTTATGTTAGTTGGCCCTACTTTCATTTTTTTCATAAGACCTATCATGGCATTCTATTCAAGACAAAATGAGTTTGAAGCTGATCGTTATGCTAAAACACACTCAAGTGCCAAGTATCTTAAAGAGTCGCTCGTTAAACTTTACCGAGATAATGCATCTACTTTAACGCCTGACCCTTTATATTCTGCATTTTATGACTCTCACCCTCCTGCGTTACAGCGTATCGCAAGACTTTAAAATTTCAAGAAAGCTTTTTTACCATTAACCAATGGTAAAATATCAGATACTTATATGGCATAGCGCTAATTAATATGGACATTACAACTCGCCTAGAATTTGATGCAGGGCATCGCATACCGAATCATAAAAGTAACTGTAAAAATTTACATGGTCACCGTTATGCAATTGAGGTCACGGTAACGGGCCCCATTCATGACGACAGAAAAAGTTCAGATTTTGGGATGGTGATTGATTTCTCTGATGTAAAGCAAATCATTAAGGATTTAGTAGTTGAGCCTTGGGATCATGCATTCATTGTTTATCAAGACGATAAAGACATTGTGAATTTTTTAAATTCACTACCGAATCATAAAACCGTGATATTTCCAGTTGTACCAACAGCAGAAAATATGGCATCAGAAGCTCACCGAATTTTAAATAGTGAGTTTAATAAACGCTTTAATGGCCAACTTAAAATAAAACAAATTCGCATGTATGAAACACCCAACAGCTGGGCTGACGCTCTATAACATAGATTACCAAATAAGCTTTTTTTCGCCCTTCATTTTATTTAAGTATGCTTCATGACTTTTAAGTTCTTCGTCGTTTGCTTTAACGACGAAAAGATTAGCTGGCCGATGAGTATTTTTTTCTCCTGCAATATCTGATCCGCTATATTGAAAATCAATCATTAAATCTTCTTGTCCACGGGTCATAGCAAGGTAAACTTCAGCTAAAAGTTGCGCATCTAGTAAGGCGCCATGAAGACTTCTTTGCGAATTATCTATATTATAAAAACGACATAATGCATCTAAGCTATTCCGCTGCCCTGGCCTCATGTCCTTTGCCATTTTTAATGTATCAATAATGTTGTCCACCACACCTTCAATAGGCGGTCTTTCAATCAACCCTAGCTCCATATTAATAAAACCTACATCAAATGGTGCATTATGAATAATCAGGGTTGTATCTTTTATGAACTCAATAAAATCAGAAGCAATTTCTGTAAATTTTGGCTTATCTTGCAAGAAATCTAGAGTAATACCATGAACCTCTTGGGCTGCAGGATCTATTTCTCTATCTGGATTTAAATAGAAATGAAAAGAGTTGCTTGTAGGGCGGCGGTTTACAATTTCAACCGCAGCAATCTCAATAATTCGATGACCTTGATTCGCATATAAGCCAGTTGTTTCTGTGTCTAAAAAAATATGTCTCACTACAGTTCCTTTAATAAGTTATCAACACCTTGATTTGCAAGTTGATCAGCTTTGTCATTGCCATCATCTCCGGAATGGCCCTTGACCCAAAACCACTCAATAGCGTGACCAGAAGCTAGTTCATCGAGTCTTTGCCATAAGTCTACATTCTTAATAATTTTCTTACTGCTATTTTTCCAGTGATTACGTTTCCATGAGTGAATCCACTCGGTAATACCTTTTTGCACATAAGTTGAATCGGTATATATTTTAATTTCTGATGTCTGTTTGATGATTTCAAGCGCTTTAATTACAGCCAATAATTCCATACGATTATTTGTAGTATTTTTTTCACCACCACAAATAGATTTCTCATTAGACCCTGATATTAATAAAGCGCCCCACCCGCCGTCACCCGGATTGCCTCTGCATGCTCCGTCAGTATAGATAGTGATTAAAGACTTCACGGTTTAAGCCTAAAAGTTCTAGATCTTTGTGCAGAATATAACGGGGTTTTAATCAACTTCTTTTTCCATAAAGGTTGAATCGCATTCATACCATGCACCCTCTTTTGTATCACAAGAAAATAAAAACCTCCTAACATAGGCCACCATCGATCTCCTAGTTTCTCCATAGTATGTATTTTTCTTAGCCACGATTCTTGCTGAATGGGAGGGATATAACATCCCATTTTTCCTTCAACCATTTCTAATCCCACGATAGGAAGCCACTCTTTAATTTTACTAAGTGATATAAATTTTGTATTCCAAGGGTAATCAATATCAAAACTTAAAAGTCTTTTTATCCCCCATAAGCTTACTGGATTAAATCCTGTGATGATGAGACGACCTTCAGGCATAAGAACCCGATGGATCTCTTTCAGTAATTCGTAAGGCTCGATCATTTGTTCTAATATATGTGGAGCGATAAGCAAATCTACCGAGGCTTCATCAAAAGGTAGCGCTTCGTTTGAGGTCATTAAATCAGGATGATTTGAGTTTAATGAAAACTTATTTTGAATGCGTGACTGATCTAAAAAATCAATATCGAAATTACCCATTTGAATCGCATAGAATCCAAACGTATCCATGACAACAGGATTTATATAATCATATTCTAACGTAAGTAAATATTGGCCTAAGGGGCTTTTAAACCATTCTAGTGGTGAAATTTTAGGCATAAAAATATCTTATAATGATCGAAATACTTTACTATGAATACAAATGACAGGCTACAAAGAAAATCAATTAATTCATATCGATCCTATTGAAGCCTTTCAAGATAATTATATTTGGTTAATTCATAACGATCAAAATAGTATAATTGTTGACCCAGGCGACGCTGGGCCAGTCATAAATGCTCTAGAAAGAAAAAATCTTAATCTAGTCGCCATCTTAATCACCCACCACCATGCCGATCATATTGGCGGGGTTATGGCGCTTCAAGAGAAATACCCTCATATAAAGATCTTTGCGCCACAAAAAGATAAATATGACTTTGTCAATATAAGCCTTAAAAATGGGGACGAAATTAATATTCCGGAGCTTCAAATAAACTATAAAATAATTGAAATTCCTGGGCATACCCAAGGTCATATCGCATATTACGATATGAAAAACCTTTTCTGCGGCGATACGCTTTTTGCCTGCGGTTGCGGCAAAATATTTGATGGAACCCATGAGCAAATGTACAACTCGTTAAAAAAAATTAGCGCCCTCCCAAAAGAGACAAAAATCTATTGCGCTCACGAATATACTAAAAAAAATATTGCATTTGCCTTGTCGCTTGCTCCAGATGATATAAATCTAAAGTTAAGAAAAGAATCTCTATCTAATGTAACAAATACCATTCCATCCTCACTCGAGGAAGAATTAAAAACCAATCCTTTTTTAAAATGTACTTCATTAGAAGCATTTAAAAGTCTTAGAGACCTTAAAGATCAGTATTAATGACATCGCCATTTAAATATGTCTTACTTTTTATTTGTATTTCAGTATCAATGATGCCAAGGGCTTTTGCTGAGAAAAATATTCTAGGAGAGGAAATTAGTATTCTAGATATAGATGTCCTTGATCAAGAAATTAATAAGCTTAATTCATTAAACTTAAATTCAACCGCCTCGCCTAGCAAAACTCAAAATTACCAAGCCAATAAAGCTGAAATAAATCTGTGGCAACGTATTTATTCTAGATATGACATTAAGAATGAAAATAATTCAAGATCTAAGAAATATGAAGATTGGTATTCCGCTCGACCTGAGTATGTAGAAAGGATGATGGATCGAAGTCAGAAATACCTTTTTTATGTTGTAGGTGAGGTAGAAAAAAGAGGCATGCCATCGGAAATAGCTCTTCTTCCTATGATTGAAAGCGCTTATAACCCTATCGCAAACTCAAGGAGCAAGGCTGTGGGTATATGGCAGTTTATTCCATCCACAGGGAGGCTCTATGGCTTAAAGCAAGACTGGTGGCATGATAAAAGACGAAATGTGGTTGAAGCAACAAATGCAGCGCTTGATTACCTTCAAAAACTTCATACATTATTTGGCTCATGGGATCTTGCATTGGCTGCTTACAATGCTGGTGAAGGTGCCGTCGGTCGGGCTATAGCTAAAAATAAAGCGAAAGGGTTACCTACTGATTATGCGAACCTTAAACTACCTGGAGAAACAAAGGATTATGTTCCAAAACTACAAGCAATTAAAAATATTGTCTCAAACCCAACTCAATACGGACTTTATATAGATCCCATACCTAATAAACCTTACTTTACATCTGTGGAAGCCCCTGCCGTAATTGATGCAGATCTTGCTGCGAATCTTGCTGAAATTTCTTATGATGAATTTTTACTTTTAAATGCTGAACATAGAAGACCTCTTATTAGAACAAATGATAAAACACAACGACTTATTTTGCCAATAAATGCGGCTGATACGTTTGTAAAAAATCTTAGTCAAAATGAAAAACCATTGGTGTCATGGAATATATACCAACCAAAACATAATGAAAAAATAAGAGCGATAGCAAATAAATTTGACATGCAAGAAAGTGATCTCATTAAAGCAAATGATCTGAACCCTCAAAAAGCAATCAAGACCTCTACCATGATGTTAGTAGCCAAAAAAGAAGGTACAGAGTCAAATGCAAATCAAAATATTGATGAGTCAAAAATTCAAAATGATAAAAAGTCTGAAGGCTCTGTAAAACCGAACAAACACAAGGTAAAATCGGGTGATACACTTAATAAAATTGCCAAAAAATATGAAATAGCTATTGATGAATTAAAAGATATGAATCAGATGACTTCTTCAGATATTCAAATCGGAACAATACTTCAACTTCAAAGAAATAATTAACTTATAAGACTTATGTATTTCAAATCTATACTCATCTTCTTTTTTTTGTTTAACTTAACTTCGTGTAGCGACAAAAAAGAAATCGCTTACAACTATGACGGCACTTTTAGTAGTGAAAAAGGTGGCACACTAATCGATGCAATGTCTGGAGAGCCAAGTAATCTCATTTCGATGATTGCTGGAGATTCAGCATCATCAGCCATCTCAGGAAATATTTTTAATAAACTGATTAAATATGATAAAAATTTAGAGCTAGCACCTGAAATAGCAGAAAAATGGACAATATCAAGCGACCAAAAAACAATTACTTTTCAATTAAAGAAGAATCTTAAATGGTCTGATGGTCATAATTTAACAAGTGAGGATGTTCTTTTCACATGGAAACTTGTTACCGACGACAAAACGAGAACTCCCTATGGCTCTGATTACAAACTCGTAGATAAGGCTGAAGCTCCAGATCCTCAGACGTTCAGAGTCGTATATAAACAAGCATATGCGCCAGCTCTAGATAGCTGGGCAACTCTTCAAATTCTTCCGAAACATATCTTGAAAGATGAAGATATTAATCGTACTTTTTGCTCAAGAAAACCTGTTGGTTCAAGTTATTACAAATTAGCCCAATGGGTTAATGGTGAAAAATTAACTCTGGAAGCTAGCCCTTCTTCAGTCATGGGCGAACCTAATATAAGCAACTTAACTTCACGCTTCATTCCTGATACATCGTCTCAATTTTTAGAACTGATCGCTGATAATATTGACCTCATGAATATTAATCCTATTCAATTTGCACGTGTTATTCCTTCCAGACCAGATCTAAAAAATAAATTAGCACTATATAAAGAGCTTGGAAATAGTTACACCTATCTTGGCTTTAATTCAAAACATCTCCCATTTAATGATATTAAAGTAAGGCAAGCGATTAACTACGCAATTGATAAACAGGAGATTATTGATGGTGTACTTTTAGGATTAGGAGAGCCCGTCGCATCCCCATATAAACCTGGGACTCGATGGAGCGATCAAAAACTTCATCCCTACCCTTACGATAAAAATAAGGCACTTAATTTACTTCGTGAGGCAGGCTTTAATGACACAAATCATGATGGTATTTTAGAAAAAGATGGAAAACCTTTCTCATTTGAGATTCTCACGAATCAAAATAAACAAAGAGAAATGACCGCAGTCCTTATTCAAAGAAGGCTTAAAGATGTAGGTATTGATGTAAAAATTCGAGTGATTGAATGGGCAAGCTTTGTAAATCAATTTATTAAAACTGGTGATTTTGATGCTGTTATTCTTGGCTGGAGTTTATCGCTTGATCCTGATCAATATAATATTTGGCATTCGTCTCAACAAAAACCTGGCCAATTTAATTTTATTGGATACAACAATAAAGAAGTTGATCAATTACTTGAAGAAGGTCGTACCGAATTAAACCCTGACAAACGAGAAAAAATATATCATGCTTTTTCAAAAATTCTATTAAGCGATAGTCCTGTGATTTATTTGTATGCTGGATATGGTCTAACCGCTATGAGTAAGCGTATCAAAGGAGTTGAGTCCCCTACGCCGCCCGCTGGAATTGCGTATAATTCATATGAATGGTTTATTCCCTCTACAGTCAGAAGAAATGAAATAGCTCAATAAAATGCTTAACTATTTAATTAAACGTTTGTTATGGATGATCCCAATGCTCATTGGTATTAGTCTTATTTCTTTTTTTATTATGCACCTTGCACCGGGTGACATTACCGCATCAGAATCAGCCTTCAATCCAAAAGCATCTGAAGAGTCACGTCAAAAACTAAGGGCGCTTTATAATTTAGATAAACCCCTGGTTACGCAATATAGTTTATGGTTAAAACGGATTGTAAAATTAGATTTTGGTAATTCATTTGCTTCGCATCAGCGTCCTGTTTTATGGGAAACAAAAGATGATAAAGGCAATATCACTAAAGGTATGATTCAAGATGCTCTACCTATAACCCTGATGATTAATTTGATAGGGTTACTTATTATTTTTGTGCTTTCAATATTTCTTGGCGTTGTTTCGGCAGTCAATCAAAATCGATGGCCAGACCGACTCATTACCATAATTGTATTCATAGGCTTCGCGGTACCTGGATTTTGGTTAGCGCTTTTATTAATGTATTGGACTGGGGTCACTCATTCTTGGCTCCCTATTTCAGGCTTACATAGCGTAGGGTATGAAAAGATGGGGCTAATGGCTCAATACCTAGATTTAATTAAGCATCTAATATTACCAGTCTTTGTTTCAAGTTTAGGAGGCCTCGCAAGCATTTCACTTTACGTCAGAAATGGAATGTTAGATGTACTTCAACAAGAGTTTATTACAACAGCGCGCGCAAAAGGACTCACAGAAAATAAAGTAGTTTATGGCCATGCTTTGAGAAATACATTATTACCTCTCATCACTATAGTAGGCCTATCTATTCCAGGCTTGATTGGTGGCTCTGTTATTGGAGAGTCAATTTTTGCAATTTCTGGCATGGGTAAATTATTTTTTGACGCTGTATTAATGAGAGATTTTCCAGTGGTAATGGGAATCCTTACGATCGGATCTGTCTTAACGTTGTTTGGAAATTTAATCGCGGACATTGGATATGCTTGGGCCGATCCAAGAATTAGGCGAGGTATTACAAATTGAAAATCCTTACGCAAAATCCACTCGCTTTAAGTGGTTTCATTATAATTGTATCTGTTCTTTTTATCGCAATATTTGCTCCATGGTTATCGCCATACGATCCAAATTACATTGATATTCATTCCATACTTCTACCCCCTTCTGCCTCGCACTTTATGGGAACTGACGGACTAGGAAGAGATGTTTTTTCACGCATGCTTTATGGATCTAGAATTTCACTTTTAGTAGGTATAGTAGCTGTAGGTATCGCTACTGTCATTGGAACGTTTCTAGGTGCTGTTGCTGGATTTTATCGAGGCTATATCGACTCTATTATCATGCGCTTTGTAGATATTATGTTATCTATTCCTACTTTCTTTCTCATACTTGCAGTCATTGCGTTTTTAACGCCGTCGATTTGGAACATTATGATTGTGATTGGATTGACTTCCTGGATGGGCGTTACTCGTCTTGTTCGTGCAGAGTTTTTAAGTCTCAGAAATAGAGAATATATATTAGCAGCGGAAGCTATGGGCGCTTCAGATTATAGGCTTATTTCAAAGCATCTACTCCCTAATAGCCTAACACCTATCATCGTAACTTCAGTTTTAGGTATTGCAAGTGCGGTATTAACTGAATCTGGATTGAGTTTTCTTGGGCTTGGGGTTCAAGCTCCACAGTCGTCATGGGGTAATATTTTGACTGACGGCAAAGAGTATATTCAGTTTGCTTGGTGGCTATCATTATTTCCAGGACTGGCTATTTTGATTACGGTCCTAGGTTATAATTTACTTGGTGAAGGCTTAAGGGATTTACTTGATCCTAAAAACAAGAATCAGCAAAAATAAAGGATTACATGATGGGGTTTTTAACTGGTAAACGAGTTTTAATTCTTGGTCTTTTAAGTGACCGATCTATTGCATATGGTATTGCTTCTGCAATGAAACGTGAAGGAGCTGAATTAGCTTTTACTTACCAAATGGAAAAGCACGATGAGCGCGTAAAAAAACTTGCTCAAGATTTTAATTCAAATATTGTTCTACCTTGCGACGTTTCAAGTGATGAGCAAATCGACAATCTCTTTCCTTTATTAAAAAAACACTGGGATAAATTAGATGTTATTGTTCATTCACTAGCCTTTGTTACAAGAGAAGCTTTAAATGGAGATTTCGTTCAAGCAACGACCCGCGAAAACTTTCGCATAGCTCATGATATTAGTTCTTACAGCTTTACAGCCTTAGCTAAAGCAGCACTGCCGATGTTAAGCGAGCATGCAAGTTTACTTACTTTAAGCTATCTTGGCGCTGAGAGAACAATGCCTAACTATAATGTGATGGGACTTGCCAAAGCAAGTTTAGAAGCTAACGTAAGATATATGTCTCAAAGCTTAGGGCCAAAAGGTATTAGGGTTAATGCAGTTTCAGCAGGGCCTATTAAAACACTTGCCGCTTCTGGCATTGCTGACTTTGATCGCATGATAGACTTTAATGAGAAACATGCCGCTTTAAGACGAAATGTGACTATTGAAGAAGTTGGAAATGCAGCTGCTTTTCTATGTAGCGAACTTGCTTCAGGCATCACGGGCGAAATTACATATGTAGATGGCGGTATGAATATTACTGCCGCAGGTTCAATCGATTAATTCTTTTGTGTTGTCTCGAAGAATTTTTGATTCACTGATACACTCGCCTTCGCTTTTAACGCTTTCAGATAAGCGCTCAAATATTCATTAGATAATGCTTCTGTATAGCTAGATGCGAATTCTTTTTTATTTTCTTCATTCTCATCATTTGGAAATACTGCTTTACTGACTTTAACAATCACGTAACCGTTATTGCCATCGATAAAACCGCTGTAACTAGGAAGCTTGTCTGTAGGCATTTTGTAAGCTTGATTAATGACAGCCTCGCCCAAGCCTTTTGTATTTTTTCTGTCGACTAAAACTGAAGGTTGCCAAACAATTTTACGTGAAGAATCACTAACAGACTTCAAGGCTGCCTCACCATCGGTAGCCACTAATTTCTTTGCAGCTTCAAATTTTAAATATTCTTCAATACCGGCTTTAACTTCAGCAAATGGTTTTGTAGATTGCGCTTTGTAATCAACAACACGGGCAGAAATTAAGTTGTTAGGCGTGACTTCGATCGCTTCAGTATTTCGATGATCCTTAATTGATTCTTTCGTATATATAGCGTTCATCAATGTTTCATTTTTAAAGAATTTATCTGTGTCGCTACGGCTAATCCATTCAGTTTTTTGAATAGGCAGATTAAATTTTTTCGAAACCCCATCAAGACTTGATGATTGCTCATACACTTTATTACTAAAATCTTCAGCAAGAGTTGCAAATTTATCTTGTGCTTTTTGGTAGATTATTTCAGCTTTAATTTGTGACTTGATGGCGTCAAAACCACCGCCCTCACCAATGATTTTTGTCAGTTTAATAATGTGGTAACCAAAATCAGATTCAACAATACTACTAATCTCGTTAACTTTCATTGAGAAAACAGCATCATCAAAAGGCTTAACCATCATGCCACGATCAAAGGTACCTAGCTCGCCACCTTTTCTGGCAGATTCAGGATCTTGTGAATATTTTGTAGCTAATTCTTCAAATTGCTTAGGATTCTTTTTAACCTGATTTAAGATGTCTTCAGCCTTTGCTTTAGCCTTAGCTTTTTCTGCTGGAGCGGCATTCTTAGATGAAGCTATTAAAATATGACTTGCTTCCCTTTGCTGCTTATTTTGATATTTATCTGCATTTGTTTTATAAAAAGCTTTCACTTCATCTTCGGATACATTGATGGTCGGAAGAATGCTTGTTAATGAAAATATAACAAACTCAGCTTTCACTTGTTCAGGCGCTAAAAACTTAGATTTATTTTTGTCATAAAAATCTTGCATATCTTTTTCAGAAATATTTGCTTTAGACATATATTCTTTTGTTTTGAATTCAGCAACAGTAACTTCCCTTTGCTGTGATGTTACTTTTAATGTTTCTGTTAAATTATTCGGCGGAATAAATGTAAGTTTTTGCAGTCCATCACGCACTTGCTGAATGAGTAAATCGTTCCTAATACCTTCTTCAAATTTCTTAGGGTTAAGTTGATTATTTTGTAAGACTTTGTCGTAAAGTTCTTGTGAAAACTTTCCATCTTTTTGAAAATCAGGCATACCTATAATGTATTGGCTTAATTGTTGATCTGTGATTCTAAATTTAGACTTTTTAATATCATTATTTATTAATTGTTTTGTGATGAGTCCGTCGACTACAGACTCTTTAAATTCGAATGAATCAAACATTGCAGGATCTATTTTTTTACCTTCACTCATAATCCGATTGCGAACATTTTCAATCGCACGGTTATATTCTGGTAGTGTAATTTTATAGCCATCAACTTTGGCGATACTTAAATTATTGCCAGCTTGGTTGAGATATGAATCAATTCCAAACAATGCGAAAGGAATAAGAACAAGCGCCAAAATAACTTGTGCCGCTTTAGTTTGAGCGTAACTTCTAAATTTATCTAACATTGGATTTATCCTATTATCTTTATAGTTTTATGATAAAAAAAGTTGCCAAAAAGTTCTCACTTAATGAACAAAAAGGCGAATCTTAAGATTCGCCTTAATGATATTGGCGGAGTGGACGGGACTCGAACCCGCGACCCCCTGCGTGACAGGCAGGTATTCTAACCAACTGAACTACCACT
>JAPLQN010000014.1:0-34559 GCA_026399645.1 Candidatus Methylopumilus sp.
ATATTTTCGCTAACATACTGTAAGGCTTGGTGCGCGACTAATTCTTTATCATTCATGACATTCCCTCTCAATGAATATTAGCTTTAAAGCTTATAATATTGCTAATTATTTATACATGCAATATATGCCATTAGAAGCAAATTATCAAAGTAAACAATCACTATCGACAGCTGAAATTGATGGCTCTGATAGCTATTCTCTCGTTAAATATATTCATGATGAAATTGTTAAAAGTAAAAAGTCTTTAGCAATTTTTACGGAGACAGCATTCGAAGCAAGACGCCTTATGGAAGAGATGCTTTGGTTTAGCCCGGATTTAAAAATTAATTTGCTGCCCGATTGGGAGACTCTTCCTTACGATTACTTTTCACCCCACCCAGATCTAATCTCAGAAAGACTTCTAACTCTTTACCAAGTCACTCAGAAAAGTTTTGATGTGGTTATTATTCCTGTGACCACAGCACTTCACTTATTACCTCCTAAAAGTTATATACAACAATTTAGCTTTCATTTTAGTAAAGGGCAAAAAGTTGATATTGAAGCTTTTAAAAACCAATTAACATTAAATGGATATATGAACGTGGTTCGTGTCATGGCCCCAGGAGAATTTTCAGTGAGAGGAAGTCTCATTGATTTGTTTCCTATGGGCAGCATTGTGCCGTACCGCTTGGATTTCTTTGATGACGAGATTGATTCAATTCGAACATTTGATGTAGACACACAAAGAACTCTTTACCCAGTCAATGAAATTAAACTACTCCCGGCCCGTGAATGTCCGATGGATGAAAAGTCTATTAGTACATTTCGACAAAATTATCGAGAGCATTTTGAGGGTGACCCCTCTCGCTCCTCAGTTTACAAAGACATCAGCAAAGGTATCCCTATTGGAGGCATTGAATGGTACATGCCGTTATTTTTTGAAGAAATGAGTGATATTTTTAGTTATTTCTCAGACAATACGATTATTTATAAGCACGGTAATCTTGACTTGGCTTGTAGTCATTTTTGGCATGAAACTGAAAAACGTTTTCGATTGTTTGCTTATGATGCTGAGAGACCAATTTTAGAACCTCAAAATCTTTTAATTAAGCCAGATCAATTTTTTAAATCCATTAATTCATATAAGAAGTTCGATTTAAAACGCACAGAAGGATATGAAAAAATTCCTGACATATCTATTGATCGGAAAAATATTCAGCCTTTATCAAAGCTTGATAATTTTATTACAGACAATCCTAAAAGAGTTTTTATATTAACGGATAGCTTGGGTCGTCGAGAAACAGTTTCTGAACTTCTGAAGTTGGCTGGTATTAAGTTTAAAGCAACAGATAATTGGTCTTCAGCTGGTGATATTAGTGATCAAGTAGTTTTGACTGTTAGCCCACTTCATCAAGGCTATATTTCATCTCAGCATATTGTTATTACAGAATCTGAGCTTTATGTAAATACTGTCCGCCAAGTAAGAAGACGTCATCGAGATAAGAATTTCTCAACGGATGCCATGGTGCGTGACTTATCAGAATTAAAAGAAGGTGACCCTATTGTCCATGAACAATATGGCGTAGGTCGATTTAAAGGATTATTTAATCTAGATTTTGGTGAAGGAGAGAGTGAATTCGTACTCTTGCAGTATTTTGGTGAAGATAAACTTTATGTACCTGTATCCAATCTAGACCTCATCTCTCGATACTCGGGAGGACCAGCTGAAACTGCTCCCTTACACAGGCTCGGTTCAGACCAATGGGATAAGGCGAAGAAAAAAGCCTTAAGACAAATTCATGATACTGCTGCTGACCTCTTGAACATTTATTCGCAGCGCTCCATTAAAAAAGGCTATGCCTTCAAAATTAATTTACAAGATTATGAGAGATTCACCGATGGATTCCCATTTGAGGAGACCGATGACCAATTAACTGCAATTAATGCTGTCATTACTGATATGGAATCTCAAAAGCCGATGGATCGTCTTATATGTGGTGATGTGGGATTCGGCAAGACAGAAGTTGCATTAAGAGCAGCATTTATAGCAGCTAATGATGGAAAGCAAGTTGCTATATTAGTCCCGACAACACTTCTTGCTGAACAGCATTACAATAATTTTATGGACCGTTTTTCAGATTCTCCTATCAAGATTGCAGAAATTTCTCGTTTTAAATCGAAAAAAGAACAAGCTGAGTCGCTTGTAAAATTAGCTAATGGTGAAATTGATATTATCATTGGCACACATAGACTCATTCAAAACGACATTAAATTTAAAAATTTAGGGCTGATTATTATTGATGAGGAGCACCGTTTTGGTGTGCGCCAAAAAGAATTACTTAAATCTATGCGAGCTGAAGTGGATGTATTAACACTTACAGCAACTCCAATTCCTCGAACGCTATCTATGGCCATGGAAGGTTTACGAGAGTTTTCTATTATTTCTACCCCACCACAAAAACGTTTATCGATTAAAACATTCGTGAATAACTATTCAGAAGGCATCATTCGTGAAGCAGTTCTTAGAGAATTTAATCGAGGTGGTCAGGTGTATTTCTTACATAACGATGTTGACACGATCACTTCGATAAAGGAAAAATTAGAAAAATTGATACCTGAAGGAGTCATTGAGATTGCCCACGGGCAGATGAGAGAGCGAGAGCTTGAAAGAGTCATGCATGATTTTTATCAACAAAAGGCAAATATTTTACTGTGTACAACAATTATTGAAACAGGCATTGATATTCCATCAGCCAATACAATCATTATGAATCGTGCAGACATGTTTGGACTAGCTCAGCTTCATCAGTTAAGAGGTCGGGTGGGAAGATCTCACCATCAAGCATATGCATATTTACTTGTTGATCCAGATAGGAAAATCAGCAATCACGCTCAAAAACGATTGGAAGCTATTCAGCTTCTTGAGGATTTAGGTGCAGGATATTATCTTGCTATTCATGATTTGGAGATTCGAGGAGCAGGGGAGTTGCTAGGTGACAATCAAAGTGGGCAAATGCATGAAATTGGATTCAATTTATATGTAGAAATGCTTAATTATGCTGTTAAGCAGCTGAAAATTGGCAAAAAACTAAGTCTTGATACCCCGCTTCAAAAAAATACAGAAATTAATCTTCATACGCCAGCCATTATTACTTATGCTTATTGTGGTGATATCAATGAAAGGCTTGTGCTCTATAAGCGCTTGTCAGGACTTAGTCAGGATGAGCAGTTAATGGAAATGAAAGAAGAGCTGATAGATCGTTTTGGTCTGATGCCAGAACAAACACAATCCCTAATTTCTTTTCACGACTTAAGAATTTTTATTCAACATCTTGATATTAAAAAAATAGATGCGAGTGATGTTTCAATTCAAATTACATTTGCTAGTGATAGTAAAATTGACCCGCTGAAGCTTATTAAAATCCTAAGCGAAGATAAGCGTTGCCGAATGAATGGACCAGATAAAATTAAAATTTCCGTTACTCTTTCTGATATCTTAGAGCGCGTAAAATTTATAAAAGATTTCTTGGGTAAAATATTCTTATCTAAATAACTATAAAGATTAGAAGAATGATTTCGTCTTAGCTGACTTATCAGAATTACTATTAATCTAACTTCAATCGCATGAGCTTTGGAACAAATTCCTCGATCTTGCTCTTCAAAGTGCCTATCTCAATATTTTCTATGGGTTTTTTCTCATAAAAATTATTGCCGTAAATATCCCAAAGCATTGATAAAAATGTATTTGAAGCAGGTTTTATTTCATCTTTATGTATAACTGACCCAACAAGATGAAGCTTTACTTTTGCTCTTGTCATTGCAACATAAAGAAGCCTTTTTAATTCATTTTCTTCCCTATTTTTCTCTATACCATGAATTAAGTCATGCAAATGAGGTGATTTATTATCAGGCTCACTAAATGCTGTGACGTCGTATAAATAGTTATTCTGAGTAAATGTATCAGACATAATCATTTTTTTATCAGACGCTCGTGTTGTTGAATTCAATGACGGAATAATGACTACATCGAATTCGAGGCCTTTAGCTTTATGGATTGTAAAAAATTGAATACGCTCTTCAGCTGAAGGAATATCAGATAAATACGTTTTTGTAATTTGATGCTCTACTAGTTCAAAGTCGATTGCTATAGGCGAGCTTGATGTTTGAAGTATGTCAAAAAATTTATTAATGTCTACAATATCGTTAGGGTTATGAAGGCATAGTTCACCACCTAAATTCATCCAAACTGATTCTACAAGTCTTCTAATGTGAGTTTTGCTTTGATTCTCAAATGCATTTTTTAGGATATCGATGAGCCGTTGAATTCTTTTTCTTCCGTCAGAGGAAATTTCATTCATTTTATTTTGATCTTGAATAATTTCCCATACTGTTGAGTTGTGGTCATTTTGAAATAGTAGGGCTAGGTCATTCAGCATAACCCCACACCAAGGCGCTCGAAGAATTGCAAGCCAATGAATCCGGTCACTTAAGTCAAGCATGGCGTAACTTAAGGAAAGAATATCCTGAATAGATTGATGCTTATCTAAAGCATCAATTTCTACTGCGTTAAACCTTAGATTAGGTTTGAATTTTCTAATGTAATTAATTAATTCAGAGAGATGACTTCTTGATCTTGTGAGAATGGCAATTTTTTCATTTTCATGAAATGTATCAATAAGATTACATACATATTTTGCCTCTTCGGTATCAATATCAATATTTTCAGTGAATGTTAATGCATGAAATTTGAACTCACTTATATTAAAGTCATTTACTTTCTTTGCGGATACAAAAGGTTTGTAAGATACAGCGCCTTCTTGAGTTGAATCTTCTTTTGGTAGTATATTTTCAAATATCTGATTTATCTCATTCACAATAAGAGAAGAAGACCGGTAATTATCTTTAAGTCGTATGGTCTCTAAGGGAATTGTATTAAAACCATTTTTTTTAGCCTCAATAAAGATACTCACATCAGCTTCCCTAAATTTATATATAGATTGCATAGGGTCGCCTACACAGAAAACGGTTTTTTGTGCTTCAGGTATCCAGCCATCCACAATTTTCTTTAAGAAATTAAAATGACTTCTGCTTGTATCTTGAAATTCATCGATAAGTAAGTGAGATATTTTGTAATCCAAAGATAATAAAAGATCGCTTGCCGCATCGTTTTTACCAAGCGCCTCATTCGCGATCTCTATGATCTCAATAAAATCGACAGTATTTCGTTGCCTAAATAGCTGCCGGAGTTTCTTTTCACATTGCAGTAGAACATTTGAGATAGATTTTAGTTTTAAGGCGTATATTTCATTGATAGGTTCTGGAATAGTCTTGATGGCTAATAAAAAGTCGATATTTGGGAGATTTCGACATTTATTTTTATAGACTTCTCCTTCATCATCATTCCTAAATCCTTCTCGGACTGAAATGTTTTCTCGCCTGGTATTTTTATCTGTAAATAAGATTTTTGTGATCGTTTGCCATAAAGTGATTTCTTCTGTATCAAAATTAAAACTTCTTTTATTTTCTAGTTTTATGTCTTCTCTAAGATTTACACTTTCTAAGTAGTAAAGAATTTCTATAAGATCATTTAGCTGATCTTGATTGAGTACAGCATTAATTTTTTGATAGATGGGCTGTATCAAATGTTCAAGGTAAGCATTGCCTTCGTCGATAATTTGCTTGTTTGCTTTTTGGGCAAGCGTATGACATCGGTATTTCCACTGATCTCGAATTGACATCATCGCCACTAAACGGCGATTAATCTTTTCATATTCATTGTCATAATGAGTAAAGACAACTTTAATATCTTCGATGCTATCTTTAGCCTGTAAAGTTTGTTTAACTGACTCTTCATAGAATTTTTCAGGTGTATCGGTAATATTAGGCTTTTGCCCCATTTTGCTTAATACAGGAATTTGACTGACCACATTAAGACAGAACTTATCAATAGTCATGACTTTAAGTCGTGAGATATTATGTTCAATATCCCAGCCTTTTTCTTCCGAGCGCTTTAGAATTGTTTGAGCAAAAGGACTTTGACTTTCTTTAATTCGCTCTATGATCCTAGCTTTCATTTCTGAAGCTGCTTTCTTTGTGAAAGTTATCGCTACAATCTCTTCGGGTGCATCAACAACGGTAAGCAGTTTTAAATACCGATCAGTAAGTAAGCTTGTTTTTCCAGAGCCCGCCGGCGCCTCTACAATAAATGAGCTTAAATGAAGCGCTTTCTCTCTTAATTCGGAGTCATTCATTGTTTGTTTTGCTCGAATTGTAATGTTCGCTCAGGAAGCCTTAGGATAGATTTAACATGACAGTAAGCCATGTCTTTTTCACGTGCAAATCTAACAGTTGCTTCACCCATTTCGTAGCTTTGAACTGCATCACTAATGCGACACTTCCAAAAGGCGAGTAATTCATCCCAAGATTGGTATTGGCTAGAGCAGGAAGCATCCTTTATACCTTTAAGAACCGCCATATCTCGACCGATGCCAATCCATTGCGGTTTTGGTGTGTTGATAATACCAATAGTAATTGCATCAATAGGTTTATCTGAAGCATAGAGGGCATAGAAGGGCATTTGAAGCTCTCCATAAGCATTGAGAAACCACTCGTTTAAGGTTTTTGTTGCCCCAGACTTGTAATCAATAACAATCGTGTTCTGATTAACTTCATCAATACGGTCAATCTTGATATTAAAGTTAAGATAACTTATATGGATGGGTATATTTTTTTCTGTCTCTTTAACTTCAAAGTCGCCTCGTTTTAATTCATATTGAATCCAATTTTCAAGGTAATTTATTAAGCGCATTTCTTCGATATCAAAAAACTCAGGCAAGATTCTGGGGTACTTTTTCTTTTCAGTTGAAATATTCTTATGTGCAATATCTTTTATTTTCTTTAAGAGTTCATTTTTGCTTAAAGCGCTTACTAGAAACGATGACTTATATTCCATCCAAAATTGTTCCAAGGTCTTATGGAAGAGATTTCCGCGAAGCCTAGTCGTTAAATTTTCTTCATCATCATCTTCTAATTGTTTGGCACCAAGTCTAAATTCATAGAATGCCCAGGCAGGGCAGATGGACTGTGCTTCAAGTAGTTTAATTCCTGATTTTACAGTCTGTTCAACGTCAATTTTAATTGATGTATTATCTTCAATATATTCTATAACATCATGATTAAATGCATTTTTTTTATAATAAAAATTCATATCTTCATGTGATTTCGAAGATATGAAAGTGTATAAAATAGGTGACGGAAAGATCTCTTCTTCACCCATTTTTTTAGCGTAAGAGAGTGTTACCAAGGCTGATGTATGAGTAAATTTGTCTAAAATATTTGTGGCATGCAAATGACGTTTTTCATGAGTATTGATATGGCAATCATGCTGAATTTTGATAGGGATAAATGGATTATATTGATGAGGTGCAGGCCAATTATGTTCATTCAAATTCATAATCCACGTTGCATCATAAATTTCATAAGTTGTTTCATGAAAGCCTAGAATATCAATTTTAAAATTACCCTCGTGCTGATGATGATGGGTAGTTTTTTTGAGGTAATACTGAAGTGTGTCCAACATATCTTGAATAGATATTTCATCAAGGAGATTGTCTAGCGACGATAAAGTTTCGGTAATTTTCTTCCACGCCTCATAAATACCTTCTTCATAAAGGTCTTTTGGACTTAAAAGGCATGATTCAATACTCATTAAATACTCATCAAATGCCTGAATCCATGCAGAAGGGGTTCTTTTCTTTTTCCATTGATGATGTGAGACTTGTATTTGATCTAAATGCTTCTTTAGAGAAGGAATTAAATCATTTAATCCCTCTGTCGACTCCAGGATTTCAATAAGTTCGTGAACTGAGACATTGCCCCTTCGTTTTTTCTCTAATTGGTTAATAAGCCTATATCGAAGACATAGCTCTTGGTTATCTGACCAACCGTTATGACTCAAGATATTTTTAAGTTCTTTTATATTAAAAAATCCTCGCGCGGCCAGCTCTATTAGCTTTATATTTAAATAAATGATGGATAAATGAAATAGAGGTGTATTTAAAGAAAACTGATAAATTCTTTTTTCTTGAGATAGGCTTGGAGTAAACGATTTAGGATGAAATGTTTTGTCAAGTAAGCTTGTAAGGCGGTCTATGATTTGATCAAGCTGGGGCGTAACAATAAGTATTTTTTTATTTAGTTCTATTTGCTTTTTGCACCATTCAACAACCTCCGCACATTCATGCTCTTCATTAAGAAAAATACGCGACTCTATATAAGGCTCTATTTTGGGCTCTTCAAAAAAAGTCACATCAATTTGAGTTTTACATGCACCAATAAATGATTCCTCAATAGGTGTTCTAAAGCCAAAATTTACAAAATGAATAGGGTAATCAATAGATATATCTTTATTCGTGATATGTTCAATTGCAATTTTCATAAGACTATTGAAAGTGATGATTTTTTTATCGCTGCAATATTTTTTAAAAATTAAACGCCAGGCGTTAAAAAATGCATGCTCTTCGCTGCGCTCTTCACTTTTCAAGGTATTTTCGCCAATAAGAAATTGATCTATGAGACGATTAGCCTGGCTGGCAGTCTCACTTAAGCTTTCAATATTAGATAAATCAAATGAAGATTTTTTGTATTGTTTAATGCTGCTTTCCCATAACAACTTTTCTTCAATACCATTAAGAACCCGGTAAGGCATGTTGATGTTTGGATGTTTTTTAAAAAGATTATTAATAAAATCATTTAGAGCCATCACTTTTTCTTTTGAGTTAAAGTGTTGGCTTAATTTAAAAGCTTCTTTTGAATTACGGCAGAGATATATAGGCTTTTGCTCAGAATGCATGCTTCTATTGTAAACTTATCCCCGTTAATTATTATTAAAAAATATGGCTGAACGCAAAAATTACATTACTAAACATGGGTATCAGTGCCTAAAAGACGAGCTTGATTTTTTAGTTAAAGTCGATCGCCCTAAAGTAGTAGCAGATGTTTCCTGGGCTGCAAGCAACGGTGATCGTAGTGAAAATGGAGATTATATATATGGAAAAAAACGCTTACGTCAGATAGATGCAAGAGCCAAATTCTTATTTGGGCGCATTGATGAGGCTGTGGTAATTGATCCATCCACACAAGAACAGCAGGACAAGATTTTTTTTGGCGCATGGATCACTCTTCTTAATGAATCAGATGATTCAGAGCGTCATTTTCGCATTGTAGGACAAGATGAGATTGATACAGAAAAAGGCTTTATTAGTTGGGTGTCGCCTATTGCTAAGGCACTTTTGGGAAAAAACCTAGACGATGAAGTAAAAGTCGAGACCCCGGGTGGTTTAGTAAATTTTAGAATTATTGATGTGTCATATCATGAGTAACAAAAGCTCTATAGTTTGTCATTTAATATGCAAGGTGATTGATTTTTTTGGCGATATTGGCCTTGCATGGCGCATAGCAAAACAACTTAAAGTTGATTTTAATATTGAGGTACATCTTCTTGTCGATGACCTTATGACCACCCAAAGACTCATACCTTCACTCGATATTTCCCTAAAAAAACAAATGATCGATGGAATTGAGATTTATCATTGTGATTTTAGTGAAAATTCAAAATCACTTCCGTCACCTCCAGCGTTTGTGTTTAATCTTTTTAATATTGATTTGCCAGCTTTATATAAAGCGCTAATGAAAACTAACAAGTCTAAATATATTGCAATTGAATATTTGTCAGCTGAGCCATGGGTAGATAATTTTCATTTAAAACCTTCTATAGATCCTGAATCTGGTCTTATTAAAACTTTCTTCTACCCTGGCTTTACTGGACAAACAGGTGGTCTCATCCGAGAGAAAGATTTACTAGAACGTCGAGAGGCTTTTGTTCAAACTAGACGTGATAAAGTTATTAAGTCATTCGGTGGCAATCCTGACATTTATTCAATATCCCTTTTTTATTACCCAATACAGAAAATTGAGGCTTTTCTAGATGTTATGGATAGCATCAAGAAGCCTATTCAGTTTTTCATACCTCAATATTTGTTAGATCTTTTAAAGACAAAAAAGAACTATCAGCATCTTCATATCTTTTCTTACCCATTCTTAAGCCATGATGATTTTGATGGTCTACTTTGGTCATGCAATCTTAATTTTGTGCGCGGTGAAGATAGCTGGATAAGAGCTCTTTGGGCCGGCAAACCTTTTGTTTGGCAGCCATATATCCAAGAAAACAATCTCCATTTAATTAAACTAAAAGCTTTTTTGAGGCGCTATTGCGAAGATTCTGATCAAAAGCTGTCAGAGATTTTAATTAAAACGCATGACGATTGGTCGAATAATAAATTTAACGAAGCTTTATGGAGTGATTTTTTCAAAAATCAGGCTTCTTTGGATTCTTTCGCGTTGAAGCGCAGTCATCACTTCTTCAAAGGGCCTTCATTTGTTGAGAGTTTGGTTGATTATTGTTCTGAAACATAATTTTCGAGTATAATTTCTCACTTTTATTTGGTAAGTATTCCCAAGGATTAATATTATGAAAATCGCTCAAGACCTTCGCGCTGGTAACGTCATTATGGTTGGCACTGACCCCATGGTCATCTTAAAAGCTGAATATAATAAGTCAGGTCGAAATTCAGCTGTGGTTAAAATGAAAATGAAAAATCTTTTGACTGAAGCGCCGAGCGAAAACGTTTATAACGCCAGTGATAAATTCGAAGTGATTGTTTTAGATAAAAAGGATGTTACTTATTCTTATTTTTCAGATCCTGCTTATGTATTCATGGATGGTGAATACAATCAATATGAAATTGATCCTGAAAATATGTCAGAGGCTTTAAATTTCTTAGAAGACGGCATGCCTTGCGAGGTTAAATTTTACAATGGAAAAGCTATTTCTGTAGAGCTTCCAAATTCTGTTACGCGTGAAATTACTTATACTGAGCCTGCTGTAAAAGGGGACACTTCAGGTAAGGTTATGAAGCCAGCTAAAATTAATACGGGTTTCGAAGTAATGGTGCCTCTATTCTGTAATACCGGTGATAACATTGAGATTGATACGCGTACCTTGGAATACAAAAACCGCATTTTATAATTTTAAGCAGTTCCCCCTACGACCAAACCGTCAATCTTGATAGTGGGTTGGCCTACACCTACCGGAACACTCTGACCTTCTTTACCGCAGGTCCCTACACCTGAATCCAAAGACATATCATTACCAATCATACTGACTTTCTTTAATACGTCAGGACCGTTGCCTATCAAAGTCGCACCCTTGACTGGGTAGAGTAGTTTTCCGTCTTCAATTATCCAGGCTTCAGCTGCAGAAAATACAAACTTACCACTTGTGATATCTACTTGGCCGCCGCCAAAATTAACCGCATAAATCCCTTTTTTTACTGACTTGATAATTTCTTCGGGAGTTTTTGTGCCATTAAGCATATAAGTATTTGTCATTCTAGGCATAGGCAGATGGGCATACGACTCTCTTCTTGCATTTCCAGTAATGGGCATATTCATGAGTCTCGCATTTAATGTATCTTGAATGTAGCCTTTTAGAATGCCATTTTCAATAAGTACCGTTCTTTGTGTTTCATTGCCTTCATCGTCAATATTAAGCGAGCCTCTTCGATCCTTGATAGTGCCGTCATCAACAACAGTAATATCTTTTGCAGCCACTTGTGTGCCAATTTTATTGCTAAATGCAGAGCTACCTTTTCGATTGAAGTCGCCTTCTAGGCCGTGCCCAATAGCTTCGTGAAGAAGAATGCCAGGCCATCCGGGGCCTAAAACAACTGTCATGCTCCCAGCAGGGGCTGGCTTGGCATCTAAGTTAGTTGTGGCTTGATGAACTGCCTCCTGCGCATATTGCCTTAATATGTCATCTGAGAAATATTCAAATCCAAAACGTCCGCCACCACTTGATGAGCCTTGCTCTCTTTTTCCATTCGATTCTGCAATAACATTGATAGATAATCTTACTAAAGGCCTAATATCAGCAGCAATTTTTTGTTCATTATTAATAACAAATATCACTTCATATTCTCCAGCAATTGATGCTGTGACTTTGGTAATTCGCTCATCCATTTTTTTAGCAAAATTTTCTATTTTTTCGAGAATCTTAATTTTGGTTTCTGCAGGCACAGCCGATAGGGGATCTTGAGTGTTATATAAATTAGAAGTTATTTTTGGTTGATCTAGCTTATGATTTTGATTTAAGTTTTTCGAGGCAATAGCCTTAGCAATATTTGAAGAGGATAAAAGGGCTTCAATAGATATATCATCAGAATAAGCAAATGCAGATTTGTCTTTGTTAACAGCTCTGACACCTACACCCTGATCGATTGAGAAGCTTCCCGATTTAACTTGACCTTCTTCAAGTCCCCAGTACTCATTTTTAGTATATTGAAAATAAAGATCTGCATAATCAACTCCATGAGACATCATGCCATTGAGTATTTTATTTAGATCATGAATTTCAATACCCGATTGCGCGAGAAGTAAATCTTTTGCATGTTCAATTTTATGTTCCATAGAAAATATTATTTTATAGTTCGATGTTTAAGTGCAGGCAGGGATTTACGGACGGACTTAATATAGTCTTTGTTTAAATACCCAGTGATTACTCCAGAGCCGCGCGCGAGTCTGTCTAATATTGTGCCCCAGGGATCCACAATGATTGAGTTGCCATGTGTTTCTCTTCCTGATAAGTGATAGCCCCCTTGAGCAGGCGCTAATACATAACATTGATTCTCAATTGCTCTTGCTCGAATCAGAATTTCCCAGTGCGCTTTACCAGTTGTCTCTGTAAAAGCTGAGGGAATTACAAGAAGATCTATGTCTTTCATAGCTCTGAATAACTCTGGAAATCGCAGGTCGTAACAAATCGCAATACCAATTCTGCCAAAAGGTGAGTCGAATACTACAATTTCAGAACCTGCTTCAATTAATTTATCTTCGCGATAATATTCCTCTCCCATATCAAATCCGAAAAGATGAATTTTGTCGTAGCGATGAACTAGGTTTCCTTTGTCATCATAAATTAAACAGCTATTTCTGATTTTATTTTTATCTTTTGAGACTAAAGGGATTGACCCGCCAATAATCCATACTTTATTTTTTTTGGCTTGCTTTGATAAGAAAGACTGAACAAGACCTTGATCAGGTTTCTCTCTCGCTTTTAATTTCTCTGAATCTTTAGAAGTCATGATAGAAAAATATTCAGGCAGGGCAATAATTTTAGCGCCTTGATTAGTAGCGATTGTAATTAAATTTTCAGCTTCATTAAGATTTGAATTGATATCTGGCCCAGATGCCATTTGAATACCTGCAATCTTTACAATATCTTTATTTACTAATCTTGCTTTAGTCGTTTTTATTTTAGATTTAATGGCCATTATTATTTTTTATCGTTAAATAAGTTCTTAGTGTTATCAATTGTTGTTTTAATTTTATCAGCCGCTGAATTATTCACTTCTTCTGGATTTTCCCACGTACCAATAATTCTATATTCAGAGGTTAGAACTTTATTAAGTGGATCTTTGAGTATTTTTTGTGCAATAAATGCTACCGCACCTACAAGTGGGCCCCCCGCAAGAGCTGCAATTGATAAGCTATCACTAATATGAGGCGTTACTTTAAGATTTAAATCTTGAGTTTCCTTGATGATATTTATTTCACCAGTCATAAATACTTCAGCAGCTGGACCATCCATTCTAAAGTTGCTTGTTTTCATAATGCCATTATTGACTCTCACAGCTGCATTCATGGTATCAAGGACGAAGCCACTTCCGAATAAATCTCTAAAGTCCAAGCTGAGCCTTCTGGGTAAGCTTTGTAAGGTTAAAAGTCCAAAGAGCCTTCCTATGCCAGGCTCAACTTTTTGAATTATACCTTTACGTACATCAAGGTTGAAGGATCCATCTACTTTAGTTTTATCAAAAGAAAAAGGATTACCTGGCCATCTCAATTGACCTGATAGATCAGATTCTCCATCCTTTACAAAATTAGGAAAGCCAAGGAAGTTAAGTGTTTCACCCAGATTATTGATCTTCCAGCTAAAATTAATATTAGATTTAGAATTTTTATTCCAGTCTACCCACTCTCCCTCTGCTTGAAAAATATTTTTATCATTAACAATTTTAAATTTTTGAATATTAATATTTTGTTTTGAAGTGTTAGAAACAAGCTCAAGCTTTCCGACTTTCTTACCATCAACCTCAAGGGAGTCAATTTTGATATCTAAATTAGGTACTTTTTGGCTGCTTGCGCTTTGTGTTGAGGTTATTTTTTTAATTTCATTTGGAAGCTTAAGTCCATTTAATCTCGCAGTTAGCTTGTTATCTTTTTCAGTCCATAAAAGATTACCTGATGTTTCGTTTGAACTTATTTTAAATTTTGTACTTGCATTAACTGGTGCTATTTCTATTTTTATATTATTAAATCGTCTATCAAAGAGGTCAGCATGTTTGAGTGCTATATCTGCTTTATCTATCTTAAAACCACTACTACTATCACCTCCTGAATAAATACTAATAAAATCATCTAAGTTTACATATGGTAAATCAGCCTTAAGATAAAGACCTTTTTGTGCATTTTTTTTAATATCTGAGTTAATTGAGATATAGCCATTATCAACTGACATGGCATTATTTTTTTCGATACGAGTTATTTTTGAATTCACAATGTTGCTATATTTAAATTCGATTTCATCTTTTTTTGAGTTATTTTGAATTTTACTAAAAGAGAACTTTTCTTCCTTGTCGCGTGCTTTATTGAATGGGGCAGGGTACCCCATTTCAATGCCCTTTAGATCAGAAGATAATTGTATGTTGAGCAAAGGCTTTTTATATTCCACCAGCCCTTCCCAATTTGCCGAGCCATTTAATTTAGAAAAACTTGTGCCTAGTTTGTCTGCTATACCTTTATCAGTAAACTTTCCATTTAATTTAACTTTAATAGCTTTGTTTGAGTCTGCAATAAGCACAATATTCGTATTGCCACCAAACATGTTGCCAGTGAGGTTTTCAGTTTTAACATTTTTTTCGTCAAAAGTGACTAGGCCCTTAATTTTTTCTATATTTGGAATGCCCATTGATGGATTGGTTAGATTGCTATCTAAAAATTGATAACTGCCGGTGAAGGTAATTGCATCAATATTGTCTATAGGGATATCAATATTTACCTTTAATTTTCCTTCCCCTGAGCCAGTCGCTTCATCGAATAAATGTTGAACAGATTCTTTTATGGGGCTGTTATTGATAAATTTTATAGCTTCACGTGTTGGACTATTAAGTGTACTTTGAAGATTGAGTATGGGATGCTCGATAGCTATTTCAGGGATAGTTGTTTTAAGTTCTTTAATTGTATTACCTAGGAACTGACCCTTCTTACTTAACAATTCGAAAGTACCAGCATTAACTGAGGCATTAAAATCAAATTTCTCAATCACAGGCCAGCCTGTTCCATATTCGATCAGGGTATTTTTACCGGTAGTTGTAACAACAAAGGATCCCTTATTAGGATCGGCTCGGTTTTGTGCATCTACAAATGGAAAATCGTCTGACGAGCCTTTAATTGAAACTAAAGTATTTTCAAGGCTACCCTCAAGGAGTGAAGTGTCTAGCCAGTGAAGACTTTCGGTGCTGATTGTTTTTGGGTAATAAGTTTTTGCATGCTTCAAATCTATAAAAGGAATGGAAGCTTGGATATCTAAATAAGCGCCTTTTTTTAGTGAATGTTTAATACTTCCATTAATTGAACCGTTAATAAACGCATTATTAAAGCTAATACTTTTAAACATTAAATAGTTTTCTGTCCATTTCAAGTCACCATGCAAATCATTAAATTTGAGTTCTTCTCTAAATAATTTATTGTAAGTAAGAGAAACATCAGTTGATTTGAACTTTAATGAGCCATCTTTATTAGTAAGGTGAATCGAACCTGTAAGATTTTCAAATCCTGGTAAATCATCAAAGGCTTTAAGACTTAACTTATCAAATTGGGCTTTAAGGCTTAATGCAATATTTTTACCGTCAACCCACTTAAGATCCACGTTAGAAAGTGAACCAGATGGCTTTATTGCATCAACTTTACTTTTAACATCATCAAAGTAAGGAATAGTTTGCAATATTTCATTTGCCGCATCGAGCTGAATCTTATTTATTTGAAGAGAGAATGCAGTTGGTTTATTAGTTTCGGTTGAAATGGTAATAGCCGAATCTGCATTTTCAATATTAATTCCATTGTTAGTAAGAAGAAAAAGATTTTCAAATGTAACCTGATGATCTTTTTTACTAGAATACCAAATAATATTGCCTGAAAAATTCCTTAAATTAAGCTCATTTTTGTTAGCTTGATTCAACTCAGTTTTAAAATTTGTGAGTTTGATTGATGCTTTAATTTTAGAAACTGCAGCATTGTTAATGCTTGCAGTTAAATTCAGATCACCAGTACCAGCATTAATTTTGATTGGGTAGTTCACCCAAGGTGTATAAGCTGCCAGATTAATATTACCAGCTTTAATTTTAACTTCAGAATCCCAGGAGCTAATATCCTCAATCTTTTTTGCATAAATATTTCCGCTAAGATCAATAAATTGATTATCACTATTACTGACTCTAAAATTCAGATTAAATTTGTGTTTACCAATAAGATCAATGATAAGGTGTGTTTTATAACTAAGATTTAAATCTTTTAGTAAAAGTGCTGGTGCTTGCCTATACTCATCACGCCAATCAACCTCACCTTGTTCGATGGATACTTTTTTTTGATTGAGTAGCCAGTTTGTTAATTTATTATTTGCAGGACCATCAATGGGTATGCCACCAATAAAAATTTTATTAGTTGTATCTCGCCTCACAAGAAGTTTAGGTGCCTTCAATTTTATTTCCGAAAGTGTTGGAGCTAAATAAAAAGGACTTAACCATGAAAAGTCAGCGCTGATTTCTGTAAGTGCAAGTGTTGTATTATTTTGGCTGTCATAAAATACAACTTCGTTTAAGGCAAGTTCTGGATTAATAAAATCCCATCGACCTTTAAGTGAATTTATTTTGATCGTTTGGCCCGTGGCCTCCGAAGCAAGAATTTCAATCCTTGATTTGTAGTTATTTAAATTAGGCTTAATATAAAATTGAAATGTAAGGCTGGAGATAAGGATAAAAAAAACGTAGGTAATGACGAATGCAATACCTATTTTTTTTACGTAAGGAATTAATTTTTGATTCATTGGTCTTTCTTAAACTTAAACCACTTACGCTATTTTACTTTAAATTATTGAATTGATTGTTTTAGTTGTTCAAGAATGGATGGGTTATCTAGGGTTGAAATATCAGAGGTAATTTCTTCTCCTTTAGCAAGAGAGCGCAAGAGTCTGCGCATAATTTTACCTGAGCGTGTTTTTGGTAAGTTATCTCCAAATCGAATATCGTCAGGCTTAGCAATAGGACCTATTTCTTTTCCAACCCAATCTCTGAGTTGATTAACAATTGCTTTAGCTTCATCACCTTCAGGTCTTTTGCCTTTAAGTACCACGTAAGCTACGATCGATTCACCTTTAATCTCATGGGGCTTCCCGACTACTGCAGCTTCGGCCACTAGAGGGTTTGAAACTAGGGAAGATTCAATTTCCATGGTACCAAGCCTATGTCCTGAAACGCTTAATACATCGTCGATACGACCCATAATAGTGAAATACCCAGTCGTTTTGTCTCTGATAGCTCCATCACCTGCTAGGTAAACTTTCCCACCTAGTTCTTGAGGGTAGTAACTCTTCTTATAACGTTCAGGGTCGCCCCAGATCGTTCGAATCATTGAAGGCCATGGTTTCTTGATAACCAATAAACCGCCTGTACCCCACGGTACTTCATGTCCTGCTTCATCAACAATAGCAGCATCAATTCCAGGGAAGGGCAGTGTGCAAGAGCCTGGAACTAATGGCGTTGCACCAGGTAATGGTGTAATGACATGACCGCCTGTTTCTGTTTGCCAAAATGTATCTACAATAGGGCAGAGATGGTGGCCAATTTTTTCGTAGTACCACATCCATGCTTCAGGATTGATAGGCTCGCCTACTGAGCCTAAAAGACGAAGACTTGATAAATCGTAAGTGTCAGGATTAGATTCTTTATTTAATTCAGATGCCTTGATAAGGGATCTGATTGCTGTAGGCGCTGTATAAAAAATACTAATATGATGCTTTTCTATCATCTGCCAAAAGCGACCTGCATGGGGAAAAGTTGGAATGCCTTCATAAATAAGTTGTGTGGACCCCATAGCAAGAGGACCATAAACCACATAGGTATGTCCTGTAATCCATCCTACATCTGCCGTACACCAATAAATATCATCCCCTTTAATATCAAATGTCCATCTCATGGTATTCATAGCATGAAGAAGATAACCTGCTGAGGAGTGCTGAACTCCCTTAGGGGTTCCGGTTGAGCCTGATGTGTAGAGTAAAAATAGAGGATGTTCGGCATTCACATATACCGGATCACAATCCGTCGATTGGTTTTTAATAAGCTCATGCCACCAAATTTCTTTAGCTTTTAACTCAATCACTTCTTTTGATTTCTTTAGCACTATAGTGCTAATCACTGTTTCACAACCACCCAAATTAAATGCTTCATCTACTGCAGATTTAAGGGGGAGAGTTTTACCGCCTCGAAATTGAATGTCTGCTGTAATGACAAGTTTAGCTTGAGCATCTTTAATGCGCTCTTGAATGCTTTTCCCAGAGAAACCACCAAATACGACAGAGTGTGTTAATCCAATTCTGGCACAAGCAAGCATGGCGACAACTGCTTCAATACCCATGGGAAGATAAATAAGAACTCTATCACCCAGATCTAAATTGAATGTTTTAAGGCCATTTGAAAATTGACATACTTTTTGATAAAGCTCTTTATAAGAGACATTGGTGATATCTCCATTGTCAGCTTCAAAAATAATTGCGATTTTATTAGGCTGGGAGATTAAATGCTTATCAAGGCAGTTATATGAAACATTCAATTCGCCATCTTCAAACCATTTATAAAAGGGGGCGTTAGAATCATTGAGCGTTTTAGTAAACGGTTTTTTCCAAATGATTAATTCGCGAGCAAGATCAGCCCAAAATTTCTCATAATTTTCGTTTGCAGAAGTGCAAAGTTTTTCGTAGGCCGCCATGCCAGATACATTGGCTTGATCTGCAAAAGCTTGACCTGGATGAAATATTCTATGTTCGCTTAAGACTGACTCAATACTCATACGGTTTAACTTAGAATTAACTTAAAAAATTAAATCTATTATTAGTAGTAATTTATTTTATGTAAAGCGAAAAAATTACACTTCAATTATTTTCATTATTTAACGCTTGTGAGCTATGCTTTATGTGTGGTAAAAGTCATCCATTACTATGATTATTACCAGTACATTATGAATTTAAGACTCAGATTAAATCTTTTAATTACAGCCATCTTGCTGATCTTTTTTATTTCAATGGGTTACACCATAATGAAGGGATCAAAAGAATCTATTCAAGAAGGTGTAGAGTCAGCCAATCGCGTGACAATGCAGCTATTAGATACGGTTATCATAAGCTCCTCTCAAAATCCAGAGTGGGGCTATACTCATGATGTCTTAAAGAGATTTTTAGAAGAGCTAGGTCATGTTAGAAGTAGTAATATTAATTTATACTCGCTGCAAGGTGAACTTCTTTATGCCTCTCCACCTTCCAAATATCGCATAAACGATCCCCCACCTCCCAAATGGTTTGAAACTTCTCTAACGCCTAAAGAAGTCATAGATACAAGAGTCATAAGATTTGGTAAGCTCATTGTGAAAACAAATCCCACCGGTGCTATAAAAGAATCTTGGGCCAAGATGAACCACTTCTTTTTGATCGCTTGTGTATTTTTTGTATTATTAAATATCGTGGTGTATTGGATGCTTGGTTTCTGGTTACGACCCCTTGAACCTATGGTTGAGGCAATTACCAAAATGGGCGAAGGTGATTTCGAAGCGAGACTCCCTAATTTTAACTTACCTGAATTTGCAGTCATAGCAAAGAACTTCAATCGCATGGGTGATTCACTCCAATCAAAGATTCGAGAGAATCAAAGGCTCGCATTGATTGCGCAACAAACTGCAGATGCTATTGTTATTCACGATCTTCAATCGAAAATTTCCTTTTGGAATGCTTCAGCTGAAAAAATATTTGGGTATTCTCCAAAAGAAATATTAGGGAAATCTGCTTATGTGCTTACATCTAAAGCACATGAAAATGAATTAAGAAAAAGCTTTCAATTAATTCATACAGGAAAAAATATCCACAATATAGAAACGCAAAGAATTAAGAAAAATAGAGAGGTAGTGGATGTCGCCATATCATTCTCTCCACTTATAGATCCGATTACGAATGAAATTATTGGTGACATATGCAGCATGAGAGATATCAGTGAGAAGAAAATTGCAGAAGAGTCAAAATTGAAACTTGAAGAAAATAGAAAATTTACTCAATTAATTCAAAGTCATATTGAAGATGAGAGAAGAAGCTTGGCAAGAGAGCTTCACGATGAATTAGGACAGTATGTCTCCACCATTAAGATATTTGCTTCTAACATTTCTAATAAGGCTAAAAAAATATCACCTGAAATTGAAAAAAATGCAGACTCTGTTATTTCTGCTGCAAATCAGATATATGATGGGATGCACACTATTATCAAGCAATTAAGGCCGGGTGCGCTGGATAACCTGGGTTTAGCAGAAACTCTAAAAGACACTGTAAATACTTGGCAAAAACAATATGAATATTTAAAAATTCATTTGTTGATTAAAGGCGATCTAAATCACCTGAATGAAACTTTAAGAATTAATTTTTATCGAATTATTCAGGAAGCTATGAATAATGCTTTAAAACATTCGCAAGCTAAAACGATTAAAATTAATTTGGTTTTAAATAAAAAAGGATTTTTGGAATTAAATTTTAGTGATGATGGTCAAGGTATGGACGTTAAAAAAATAGACCAAACCAAAAATTTTGGCATCCTGGGCATGCAGGAGCGCATTCAATCTTTGAATGGTTCGTTTGAATTAATTTCTAAAAAGAATCAGGGTACGCAGATTTTAATCTCAGTACCTATTTAAAAAGGATATAGATTGAGCCAAATTAAGATATTACTTGTTGACGATCATGCTGTAGTTCGCATGGGCTTTAAGATGCTTATTGAAGCCGAAGATGATATTACAGTCATCGGAGAAGCTGAAAGTGGAGAAGTTGCTATTAAATTATTTCAAGAATTGAAACCTGACATTATCGTTATGGATATCACAATGCCTGGTATCGGAGGAATAGAAGCTATCGATCGCATTATGGCGAAAGATAAAAATACCAAAATTCTTGTTTTATCAGCCCATGAAGATTCTGTGCATCCTAAGCGAGTACTTAATGCAGGCGCGATGGGCTATTTAACAAAAAGAAGTGCTGCAGAAGAGTTAATCAAAGCAATTAAATCTATTCATCAAGGAAAGCGGTATCTGGAGCCTAGTATTGCGCAACAAATGGCCATTACTCAGTTATCAGGAGAAACAAATCCAGTTGAAATTCTCTCAGACCGAGAATTTGAAGTCTTTATAGCATTAGCTAAAGGCAAAAGTACAAATGACATTGCAGATACGCTGTGCCTCAGTCCAAGAACAGTTGGTACGCATTTATATAATATCAAGCAAAAGTTAAATGCAAATAATTCTGCAGAGATTGCTTTGATTGCTATTCGCTGCGGCTTAATTGATCCTTGATTTTAAGCTAATATTTGATGCGATAGCGCCACTTATAATAATCATAATTGCGCCCAATATATCCTCAACTCTCATCGTCTCGTTAAAATATAGAAGGCTAATGATGCCTGAAAAAACAATTGCTAGATAAGATAGTGTGGCTATAACAAGGGGCTTGCCCAGCCTATATGCGCGTGTCATTGCAATTTGAGCTATGGTGGCTGATAAGCCAAGTGGAATCAGTATCCACATATCATTCCATACCAACTTTTGATAATTGGTAAAGCTGATCCACAATCCTGCACCTATTGAAGATATAAGTGTGAAGTAAAAGACAGTTCGCCAATCAGGCTCATTAAGTTTGCTGAGTTGTATGACGTGAATGTAAGCCAATGCAGCACCAATACCTGAGACTAATCCGACTAAACCTGCAAACCAACTTTGCCATTCGCCGTGTGGATCAAGAATTAATAAAGCGCCAAAAAAGCCCACAATTGTGCATAGTAAAATAGATTTTTTTATTTTTTGATGTGAGATGAAAGGTAAGAAAAATCCAAGAAATATAGGTGAGGTGTAATTGAGGGTCATGGCAGAACCTAAATTGAGATTTGCGATAGCATAAAAGAAAAAAGCTAAAGATAAAAAACCCACGACACCACGGTCAATCTGTTTTCTAAGGTGTGGTGTTTTAATCTCCTTTTGACTTATAACAATATAAATCAAAAGAAATAATAAGCTTATAAATGAACGATAAAACACTAGTTCAACACTAGAAAAGCGTGAGGCACCAAGTTTTACAAATGATCCCATGAGGGAAAAAAAGAAGGTCGCTACGATGATCCATAGCATGCCTTTTTTCTGATCGGTCATAGGTGGGAAGACATTTCTGTTTGATACCATTGATGAAAATGTTTTAAACCATCTTCTAAGGGCTCGTGATAAGGGCCCATATCTTCTTGTTTGTTTTTGAAAAGTGAGCGCCTTCCTTCATGCATCTTTTCGCAAATAACTTTATCGTCAAGAGCGGTTTCGTTATAGGCAGCTTGTTGTGCAGCAATATAGTCTTGATCAAAAAGAATGGTTTCTTCTGGGTAATAAAACTCAATAATATTTCTGCAATGATTAACGTCATCGGGAATGAGGTGGGAAACGACGATAACATTTGGATACCATTCGATCATAAAGAAAGGATAGATTGTCAGCCAAATCGCACCAAATTGTGGTTTTGAATGGCCACTTTGCTCATTAATTTTGGATTTCCAAAGATCATAGATTTCAGAGCCTTTTGATTGATTTTTTTCCCTAAAAGGCACTTTTTGAATAGATGAAAATGCTTTAAATTCCCATGATAAATCATCACAATCCACAATGTTATTAAGGCCGGGGTGAAATGCCCAAACATGATAGTCCTCGAGATAAACCTCAATAAATGTTTTCCAATTAAAATTGTAATGATCAATTTTGACGCTATGTAGTTTGTAATCATCAAAATTTAATAATTGATTTAATTGTTTAAACTCTATTGCATCTTTGATATTTATTGATAAGTGTTTATGTGTTTGTTTAAAGATGAGGTTATGGATTTCTTCTACTGGAAATGACTCCAGATTTAAACATGGATTTTCCTTAAAGTAGGGCGCACCTTCTAATTTGCCATCAAGACTATAAGTCCAACGATGAAGCGGACAGACAATATGCGAAGCCGAGCCTTGATTTTCTAGCATCAGTGCTTGTCTATGACGGCAAACGTTACTTAATACGTTAATTTTTCCGTTGTTATTTACAAGAACTGCTGATTTATTAAGCGCCTCTAAAACATGGTAATTACCGTGTTGAGGCGCCATTAGACGATGCCCTAAATATTTTGGATATTTATCGAAAATTACTTTTTTTTCTATCTCAAAAATATGAGGATCAATATAGCTATGAACAGGTAACTGGCTAAAAATCTTAGCTTGGGAATCAACCGTCTTGAGTGTCAACATACGAGATTATTAAGTATTAGGAAATGATTTTTAAAAACTAGGGCAATTTTGCCTTAAATCAGTTTTTTTGCAAACTTAATTCGCCTTTTAACCCCGCTATCTTGCTTAAATCGGGTATTTAAGCTACTCTCATCAAGTGAATATTTATGTATTTTTTTTTGAGGAGTTTTTAGATGAAAAATCCACTTGATTCAATTTTAGGAACAATTATTTCAGGCTTGGTTCTAACCCTAGTACTTTACGTTTTTCTTAAAAACTTTATTTTGTAGGAGTTTAAATAATGGAATTTATACCTGGACTTGCTAGATGGCTTCATTTTGTGGCCGGTATCACATGGATTGGTTTACTTTACTACTTTAACTTAGTGCAGATTCCTGCATTAAAAGATGCGGCTGCAGATGGTTCAGCGGGCGGCATTACAAAGCATGTTGCACCTCGCGCTCTTTTATGGTTTAGATGGGCTGCTGTAGCAACTTGGTTAGCAGGTGCTGCTATGTTACAAGAAAATTTTATTAGTACATTTACATTACAAACTGGATACGAAGGTATTGGTATCGGGTCTTGGTTAGGCACGATCATGTTATTTAATGTGTGGGTTTTAATTTGGCCAAACCAACAAAAGATTCTAGGAATGGTTCAAGCTTCAGATGATGAAAAAGCCAAAGCACGCAGAGTAGCTTTTCTAGCATCAAGAACTAACTTAATGCTCTCTCTTCCAATGCTTTTCTTTATGGCGAATGGATTGAGTCATCGCGCATTAATCGGTCTTTAATTTAATTTAAGCTGAAATAAACGGAGGCTTAAGCCTCCGTTTGTGTTTATAAGTACGGAAAATTGTATGTCAAAAATGATGGATACTTACGCTAGACAACCCGTAACCTTTGAAAAAGGGGAAGGTGTGTGGCTATGGGCTAAAGATGGTAAAAAGTATTTGGATGCTTTATCCGGCGTAGCAGTTAACGGACTCGGACATGCACATCCTAAATTAGTGAAAGCCATTCATGAGCAAGTATCAAAACTTATTCATGTATCTAATGTTTATCATATTGCTGAACAAGAAAAATTAGCTGAAAAGCTCACAGCTATTTCTCATATGGATAATGTATTTTTCTGCAATTCAGGATGTGAAGCAAACGAAGCTGCTATCAAATTAGCAAGGCTTTATGGACATCAAAATGGCATTGAAACACCAGAAATTATTGTAATGGAAAAAGCATTTCATGGGCGTACGATGGCAACGTTATCAGCTACTGGTAATCGTAAATCACAAGCTGGGTTTGAACCTCTTGTGGGTGGGTTTATTCGAGCAGCCTACGATGATTTAGAAGCTGTTCAACAAATTGCCTCAAGAAAAAATAATGTGGTTGCTATTCTTTTAGAGCCCATTCAAGGCGAAGGTGGTATCAATATCCCAAGTAACATTCAAAACTATCTTAAGGGCTTAAGAGAGATTTGTGATCAACATAATTGGCTTTTAATGTTAGATGAAGTGCAATGTGGTATTGGTAGAACAGGAAAATGGTTTGCACATCAGCATACCTCGATCAAGCCTGATGTCATGACGCTAGCAAAAGGCCTTGGTTCTGGTGTGCCTATAGGCGCTTGCTTAGCTAGAGGTAAGGCAAGTCATGTATTTACGCCAGGTAAGCATGGATCTACATTTGGCGGCAATCCATTAGCAACTGCAGCAGGATTCGCAACATTGAATATTATTGAAGAGGAAAAGCTTTGTAACCATGCATCAAAAATGGGCGCACTAATTAATGAAGAATTTACTAAGCAATTAAAAGATTGCCCTCAGGTTAAGGCGGTGCGTAATTTAGGGCTTATGGTGGGCATTGAACTTGATCAGCCTTGTGGAGATTTAACTAAATTAGCATTAGAAGAGGGCCTTCTAATAAATGTCACCGCAGAGAAAGTGATTCGTCTTTTACCAGCACTCATCATAAATGAAGCTGAAGCAAGAGAATTGACTGTGAGACTATCCAAAGTCATCAAAGCTTTTTTAGCAAAGTAACGTTTTAAGAAGAATTGATTTTATGAAAACAAAACATTTTTTAAGATTTAATGATCTCAAGCGAGACGAGTTTGAATATATTTTCGCGAGAGCAAGTTGGATCAAAAAACAATTTAAAGAATACAAGCAGTATTGGCCTCTGGTCGACAGAACTTTGGTAATGATTTTTGAAAAAGCGAGCACTCGAACGCGATTATCTTTTGAAGCAGGCATTCAACAGCTAGGCGGCTCAGCGATATATTTAAATACGAGAGACTCTCAATTAGGCAGAGGTGAGCCTGTAGAAGATGCAGGACAGGTTATTTCCCGTATGTGCGATCTTGTGATGATTCGAACATTTGAGCAAGATATTATTGATCGATTTGCACAAAACTCGAGAGTCCCTGTGATTAATGGATTGACGAACGAATATCATCCTTGCCAAATTCTTGCGGACATTTTTACCTATATTGAACATAGAGATTCTATTCAAGGTAAAACAGTTGCATGGATTGGTGACTCAAATAATGTATGTAATACATGGCTCCAAGCAGCTGAGGTATTAGACTTCAATGTACATGTTTCAACACCTAAAGGTTATGAGGTTGAAGTTGAGCGAGCAGGTTTATACGGCGATAAACATTTTGAAGAATTTGAAGATCCTATGGATGCAGCGAAAGATGCTGAGATTGTCACAACTGATGTGTGGACGAGTATGGGTTTTGAATCTGAAAACGAAGAACGTTTAAAGGATTTCGCAGACTGGCAAGTGGATCAGGAGATGATGTCAGTAGCATCCTCGAATGCATTGTTCATGCATTGTCTTCCAGCACACCGAGGCGAGGAAGTGACTGCAGAAGTAATTGACGGTGCTCAAAGCGTTGTGTGGGATGAGGCTGAGAATCGTCTTCATGTTCAAAAAGCATTGATGGAATACCTATTGTTAGGAAAAATGAAAAATGAGTGATATTAAAAAAGTTGTTCTAGCTTACTCTGGCGGACTAGACACGTCAGTCATTTTGAAGTGGCTACAAGAAACCTATCAATGCGAAGTTGTTACTTTTACAGCCGATTTAGGGCAGGGTGATGAACTAGAGCCTGCAAAAGAAAAAGCTAGAGCTGCAGGTGTAAAAGAAATTTTTGTTGAAGATTTGAAAGAAGAATTTGTTCGCGATTTTGTATTTCCAATGTTTAGAGCGAATGCGATTTATGAAGGCGAATATTTACTTGGCACTTCAATTGCGAGACCGCTTATTGCTAAGCGTTTAATTGAGCTTGCTAAAAAAACGAATGCAGATGCTATTTCTCATGGCGCAACAGGTAAGGGTAATGATCAAGTTCGTTTCGAACTAGGAGCGTATGCTCTTAATCCTGATATTAAAATTATTGCACCATGGCGTGAGTGGGATTTGCTTAGTCGAGAAAAATTACTTCAGTACGCTGAGAAAAACAATATTCCAGTTGAGATGAAACATAAAAGTGGTGGCAGCCCATACAGTATGGATGCAAATTTATTGCATATTTCGTATGAAGGACGTCATTTAGAAAATCCTGGCGCTGAACCTGAAGAGGAAATGTGGCGTTGGACTGTAAGTCCTGAAAAGGCACCAAATGAATCTGAAACCATTGAGATTCAATTTAATAAAGGTGATCCAGTTAGTCTTAATGGCAAAACCATGAAAGCACATGAACTATTAGCGACTCTTAATCAAATAGGCGGTAAGCACGGTATAGGTAGATTGGATCTTGTAGAGAACCGATATGTAGGTATGAAATCTCGAGGCTGTTATGAAACACCCGGGGGCAGCATTTTACTAAAAGCGCATCGAGCAATTGAATCTATAACACTAGATCGTGAAGTGGCTCATCTTAAAGATGACTTGATGCCAAGATTTGCTTCTTTGATTTATAACGGCTACTGGTGGAGTCCTGAGAGGCTTGCATTACAAACACTCATCGACCATACGCAAAATAATGTAAATGGCTGGGTTAGATTGAAGCTTTATAAAGGTAATGTCATTGTGATTGGTAGGGATAGCACAACAGACTCTCTTTTTGATACTTCCATTGCAACATTTGAAGATGATGGAGGCGCATATGACCAAAAAGATGCAGCAGGGTTTATTAAACTCAATGCTTTAAGAATGAGAATCGCAGCAAAAATTAAAAAATAAGGAGAATTTAAATGGCTCAATTTGATAATGTAAGTGTAAAGAAAAAAGCAAATATTTATTTTGATGGTAAATGTGTGAGCCATACCATTCTTCTTCCAAATGGAACAAGAAGTACGGTCGGCGTAATTTTTCCAAGCACATTAACTTTTAATACACAGGCAGCTGAAGTGATGGAAATTCTTGCTGGACAGTGCCGGGTAAAATTACAGGGCGCTTCTGATTGGAATGATTATAAAGAAGATCAAAAATTTTCTGTACCCGCAAATTCATCATTTGAAATTGAAACATCAGATACGCTTCACTATGTTTGTCATTTCGAATAAATTTATTAAGTAAGGAGATTCTGTATGCCATCTTTTGATGTTTCATCTGAAGTAAACATGGCTAATTTAACCAACTCTATCGATGTTGCCTCTCGAACGATTATTAATCGATACGATTTTAAGGGCACAACTGCAAAAGTCGAATTTTCAGAGAAAGAATTAACCATTACTCTGTACGGAGATTCAGATTTTCAATTGGGTCAAATTAAAGACATTTTGCTGCCTGCTATGGAAAAAAAAGAGGCTGATAGCTCGAAAAGAATAGATCCTCAAGACATTCAAACTGTATCTGGAAACAAAGTAAAACAGTTACTTAAATTAAAATCAGGCATCGATACTGAGCTTGCAAAAAAAATCGTCAAAATGCTCAAAGACAGTGGCCTTAAAGTTCAGTCTGCTATTCAAGGTGAAAGTGTTCGTGTTTCTGGCGCCAAAAGAGATAACTTACAGGATGCTATTGCATTCATTAAAAAAAGTATTACAGACTTCCCCCTTGAATTTGGAAATTTTAGGGATTAGTAAGACTCATGCAAGCCAAAACACTTTATGAAAAATTATTTGAGAGCCATATTGTTAGAGAAGATGCTGGCACTTATCTCATTTACATTGATCGCCATCTTGTTCATGAAGTTACAAGTCCTCAGGCGTTCGAAGGTTTAAGAGTTAATCATAGGCCTGTATGGAGAAATAAATCAGTTCTCGCAGTCCCTGATCATAATGTCCCAACAACAGATCGCTCACTTGGAATTTCTGATCCTATTTCTAAGATCCAGGTCGAAACACTCGATGAAAATTGTAAACATTTCGGATTAACACAATTTCCTATGAATGATAATCGCCAAGGGATTGTTCACGTTATTGGACCCGAGCAAGGAAGTACATTACCTGGTATGACAATAGTTTGCGGCGACTCTCATACAAGTACACACGGTGCATTTGGTGCTCTAGCTATGGGTATTGGTACTTCTGAAGTTGAACATGTTTTAGCAACCCAATGTTTGATCCTGAAAAAATTTAAAACAATGGAAGTGCGAGTAGAGGGAAAATTAAACAAAGGCATTACTTCAAAAGATATTGCTTTGGCCTTAATTGGAAAAATTGGAACAGCGGGTGGTACAGGTTATGCGATTGAGTTTACTGGTGAATCTATTCGCACTCTTTCTATGGAAAGTAGAATGACGATCTGCAATATGGCAATTGAAGCGGGCGCAAGAGCTGGTATGGTTGCAGTTGATGAAGTTACGATAGCCTACATTGAAAATAGACCTTTCTCACCTAAAGGTGAAGCGTTTGAAAAAGCAAAAGTCTATTGGAAAACATTACATAGTGATAAAGATGCAAAATTCGATAAAATAATCAAGCTTAACGGAAATGAAATTCTCCCTCAAGTGACTTGGGGAACTTCACCTGAAATGGTTGTTAGTATAGATGGTATGACGCCCGATCCCAAAAAAGAAAATGATTTGTCGAAAAGAAAAGGCATTGAAGACGCTCTTGTCTATATGGGCCTTGAAGCCAACCTTCCTATAAACCAAATTAGTGTCGATAAAATTTTTATTGGGTCTTGCACTAATTCACGTATCGAAGATCTGCGAGAAGCTGCAAGTATTCTTAAAGGCAAAAAAATCGCCAAAAATATTAAGTTAGCACTTGTAGTTCCTGGATCGGGCCTTGTCAAACTTCAGGCTGAAAAAGAAGGCCTAGATAAAATTTTCATAGACGCAGGTTTTGAGTGGAGAGAGCCTGGTTGTTCAATGTGTTTAGCTATGAATGCCGATCGTTTAGACCCTGGAGAGCGTTGCGCGTCAACTTCAAATAGAAATTTTGAAGGTCGACAAGGTCAAGGTGGTAGAACACATCTTGTAAGTCCCTCAATGGCCGCAGCTGCAAGCGTCCATGGTCATTTTGTAGATATAAGAGCTTTAAGCTAATTTATGAAATCATTTGTAACTCATACAGGTATATTGGCTCCACTTGATCGTGCAAATGTAGATACGGATGCAATTATTCCAAAACAATTTTTGAAGTCGATTAAGAAGACAGGTTTTGGACCTCACCTCTTTGATGAATGGAGATATCTCGATCACGGTGAGCCGGGTATGGATTTAACTCAAAGAGTAAAAAATCCTGATTTTGTGCTCAATCAAGATCGATACGAAAACGCAACCATTTTGATCGCGCGAGAGAATTTTGGATGTGGCTCAAGTCGAGAGCATGCCCCATGGGCAATAGAAGACTATGGATTTAGAGTAATTTTGGCAACTAGTTTTGCTGATATTTTTTTTAGCAATTGTTTTAAAAATGGCTTACTACCTATCGTTTTATCTGGTGAGACAATTGATCGCTTATTTGAATCTACCTATACAAATAATGGTTATGCACTAACAATCGATTTAGAAAATCAATCTATTACTCTACCTTCGAATGAAAAAATAAGTTTTCAGGTGGATACATTTAGAAAGCATTGCTTAATGAATGGATTAGACGATATTGGATTAACAATGCAGCATAGCGAAAGTATTAAAGCGTTTGAAAAGACTTATTACCAAAAAAATTCATGGCTACTTTAAATTAGAAAGACTTTCTAAATAAAATGAAAATTGCAATTTTACCTGGCGATGGTATTGGCCCTGAAATTACAAAACAAGCGGTTGATGTTTTAAAAGCGCTTAATTTAGGTGCAGAATTAATAGAGGCTCAAATTGGTGGAGCTGGCTACGAAAAATTTGGTGATCCGCTCCCAGATTCAACACTTGATCTAGCCATTAAATCTGATGCAGTTCTTCTTGGTGCTGTAGGCGATTGGAAATATGACTCACTTCCAAGAGAAAAGAGACCTGAGCGTGGTTTACTTCTTATTAGAAAAGAACTTAATCTATTTGCTAATTTAAGACCGGCAATTTTATATCCCGAACTTGTTGGTGCTTCTTCGCTTAAACCTGAAATCGTATCTAACCTCGATATTATGATTGTGAGAGAACTTACGGGGGATATTTATTTTGGCCAGCCTCGTGGTATTCATGAGAATGAAAATGGTGAGCGTGAAGGTATCAATACAATGCGATATTCAGAATCTGAAATTAAACGCATTGCTCATGTTGCATTTCAGATCGCTATGAAGCGATCAAAAAAATTATGTTCTGTAGATAAGGCCAATGTTTTAGAAACAACTGAATTGTGGCGACAAGTCATGATCGACATTTCAAAAGAATATCCCGAGGTTGAATTGACTCATATGTATGTCGATAATGCTGCAATGCAATTAATAAAAAATCCAAAGCAATTCGATGTATTGGTTACAGGAAATATTTTTGGAGATATTTTATCTGATGAAGCCTCTATGTTAACTGGATCTATCGGTATGCTTCCATCTGCGTCTCTTGATAGCAATAATAAAGGCATGTATGAGCCCAGTCATGGTTCAGCGCCTGATATTGCAGGAAAAAATATTGCAAATCCACTTGCTACAATTTTATCGTTAGCCATGATGTTTAGATACACATTCAACGATGAAAAAAATGCGAATAAAATAGAGACGGCTGTTAAAAAAGCATTAAGCCAAGGTTTCCGAACAGCAGATATTTATTCTGTAGGCGATAAAAAAGTGAGCTGTAGTGAAATGGGTGAAGCAGTGATTGCTTCTCTTAACTAATTAAAGAACGGGACATTTAATGAATCGAGTTGGTTTTGTCGGTTGGAGAGGTATGGTGGGTTCAGTTCTCATGCAGAGAATGCAAGAGGAGCATGATTTTAAAGAATTTGACTCAACTTTTTTTTCTACTTCTCAAACAGGAAACGCAGCACCATCTTTTTCTGGAAGTCAAAGTACACTAAAAGATGCGCATGACATTAAAGAGCTTGCTGCAATGAATATTATTCTTTCATGTCAGGGGGGAGATTATACATCTGATATATACCCTAAATTGAGAGACTCAGGATGGCAGGGGCATTGGATTGATGCAGCCTCTTCATTAAGAATGGAAAAAGATGCAGTAATTATTCTAGATCCCCTTAATAGTGACCTCATTCAAGAGGCTTATAAAAAAGGTAACAAAAATTGGATTGGCGGAAACTGCACTGTATCACTTATGCTTTTAGCGCTTGATGGCTTATTCAAGAAAGATCTTATCGAGTGGATTACATCAATGACCTATCAGGCAGCAAGCGGCGCTGGGGCACAAAATATGAGAGAGCTGATTTCTCAAATGGGTAATGTTTACAATCATGCAAAAGATTTAATCGATGATCCTAAGGCATCTATCTTAGATATCGATCAGAATGTTTCGTCCACACTTAAATCTCAAGATTTTCCAATTGATAACTTTGGCGTCCCTTTAGCTGGAAGCTTAATTCCTTGGATTGATAAGGATTTAAATAATGGTCAAAGTAAAGAAGAATGGAAAGGCTCCGCTGAAACTAACAAAATTCTTGGAAGAGAAAATAATCCAATCGTCATTGAAGGATTATGTGTTCGTATCGGAGCCATGCGATGCCATAGCCAAGCCTTAACGATCAAATTAAAAAAGAATATTTCCATAGAAAAAATTAATCAAACCATAAGTAACGGTAATCAATGGGTTAAGTTAATTCCGAATGAGAGAGAAATTTCAATGAAAGAGTTAAGTCCTGCGGCAGTAACAGGAAAGCTTTCTATTCCTATAGGCAGAATTAGAAAGCTCAAAATGGGGCCTGAATACATTTCAGCCTTTACAGTGGGTGATCAATTACTATGGGGGGCTGCAGAGCCGCTTAGACGTATTTTAAGAATACTTATCAAATCTATTTAAAAGAAATTTATGAGCCAAAAAATTAAAAAATTATTTTTATTGTTTGCCCTTTTATCTCCACTTGTTGGTAATGCACTCCAGCTGGGTAAAATCGTTGTGACATCATCTCAAGGACAGCCACTTAATGCTGAGATTGAAATGATGTTAACGCCAGGTGAAGATTTGTCAAAACTTCAGTCGTCATTGGCGTCAAAAGAGAATTATGAGTCGCAAGGTATAGAACGTCTCGCTATCCATAATAATATTTCTGTTGAACTGCAAAAAAATGAAAAAGGCCTTACCGTCTTAAAACTTAAAAGTACTCAGCCTGTGCCCGACCCTTTTTTAGATTTGCTTATTCAGGTCGACTCAGCCAAAGGAAGAAATTACCGCGAATATACAGTACTTCTTGATCCACCAGAAACCCCGATTATTCAACAAGAAAAAATTGTTACTGTAGATAAAACAGATCCGCTCCTCGTCAATGATAGAAAAGAAGAAAAGGGAAGTCTAGATAAAAATAAGATTACATTCGAAAAAGAAGTTAAAAATAATCTTAAAACGCTAGAGAAAAATAAGCCTGCTGAGCAATCCTCAAAATCAATTACGGTAAAACCTGCAGATACTATCTATAAAATTGCCAGAGAAAATAAGATACCTGGTATTACTACGGAACAAATGGTAGTTGGTATTTTTAATCTTAACGAGCTTGCTTTCACAAATAAAAACATTAATGGTTTAGAAGTTGGACAAAAGATCGCTTTACCAACAAAAGATGATTTTATGAATTTAACTCATACAAAAGCAATGGCTGAAATTAAAATTCAGTCCGCACAGTGGAGTAAATATAGTTCAAAAACTGCTGAAGCTGTCGCAAATAAACCTAAAGTAAGCTTGCCTACCCCTGACGCTCCTTTGACACCTTTAACCGTTGTTCAGAATCCTCCAGCTTCGCCAGCGGCTCGGATTAAATTGACAGGTGATACCTTACCTAATAATAAAAGTAGTAAAGAAATTATTCAAAAAGAGATTAATCAGAATAATGATGATAAGACAGCATTAGAAAAAAATATTAAAGTTGCTGAACAAAAAATTGCACTTCTAGAAAAAGAACTTGCTGATGCTAAAAAAATATTAACCGTATCTAATCAAGCTTTATTTGATCTTCAAGAAAAATCAAAGCAAGTCAATCAAACTAAAGATTTAACTTCTAATCTGCCTGTAGTTGAATCCAAGCCTGAACTTACTTCGCTCATCAGCCAAGGAAATGAAGTTGATGTTAATAAAAATGATTCAACTTCTCCGGCGGACGCATCTTTTAAATCTTCTATTTCTGATAGCCCAATTGAAGAAAAAGCAAATGCGCAGTTGGCATCTGACAAGGATGCCTCTAGTGTGTCATCTTCTAGCGGACTATTTATTTTCTTAGGTGTTCTTTTTGCTATCTTAATTATGCTTTTTGTTATCAAAACCAAAAGACAGAAAGAGCAAAAAGAACTTATTGATTCAATAAGTACTGATAAAGAAAAGCTTTATTCAGAGGTGCAAAGTATTAAAGTCCCCTCGGCCATAGATGAGGACACTATAAA
>JAPLQN010000014.1:34607-38326 GCA_026399645.1 Candidatus Methylopumilus sp.
CATTTCCTTTTTTATAAAGTTTTCAATACCTAAACTTATTTTTAGATTAAAATTTTTTCTTATCATCACCTTCTTTCTCTATGTTTTTAATACACCAGGTGAGTACATATTTCTTTGGCCTTACCTATCTCCATCATACGAAGGCCTCTTGTTAGGCTCAACTCAAATTATGCGGCTTATTAATTCAGTTGCCATCATTACGATTATGATTTCATTGATGAGCTATCAAACCTTGATAGAAACTTTTTATTTAATCTTTAAGCCATTAAAACGATTTGGTATTGATGCAAAACGCTTTGCCGGTCGCCTATATTTAACAATGGAATATGTGAAGACTTTCCAATCAAAACGTAAACTACGCTTTAATCTTAATAATTTGTCTTCATTACTCTTATACTCAAACAATAAGAATCTTATGAATCTTTCTTACATTAAAATTAACGAAGAGAGAGTTAATAGCTCATCTCTACTTTTAATTTTTTTAATCTTATCCATTACTTTTTTTTTAATTTTCTACTTATAAACGTCCATGAAAATTGCATTGTGTATTGAATATAATGGATCTCATTACTCTGGTTGGCAGAAGCAAAATGATGTGGACTCGATCCAAGGAGAAATTGAAAAAGCTTTGGAAAGTATCGCGCTAGAAAAATTAGATACTTACGCTTCGGGTCGAACAGATGCTGGTGTTCATGCGCTCGTTCAAATGGTTCATTTCGAAACTAAAATTCAAAGACCGATTACCGCTTGGGTCAGGGGCGTTAATGCCTTCTTACCACTATCAATTCGAGTATTATGGGCACAAGAGGTTGATGATACTTTTCATGCGCGTTATTCAGCCTCACAACGTCATTATGAGTATTTAATTTATAACGCTTTTTCCCCCTCTGCTTTATGGGCTAATAAGGCAGGTTGGATTCATGATGAGCTTGACTTCAAAAAGATGAAAGAAGCTATTCAGTATTTTGAGGGTGAGCATGATTTCAGTGCATTTCGATCCTCAGAGTGCCAAGCTAAAAGTCCAGTGAGAACAATGTCTCGAATATCTCTTTTAGACTTCCATCCCTTTTATCTCTTTAAGTTTTCAGCGAATGGCTTTCTTCATCACCAAATTAGAAACATGATGGGAGCTATTTTGTATATTGGTAAAGGAAATTACCCTAGCAACTATATTGAAGAATTGTTGTTATCAAAAGACAGGACAAAATCACCCCCTACATTTTCACCTGATGGTCTTTATTTATCTGGTGTAGATTATGACGCGCGTTACGCATTTCCTTTTATGCACAGAACTGTCAATATTTTTGACAATAATCATTTATGACAAGATCGTTAATCCTTATAATGAATATCTTTCATCTTGAATTGATTTTACATTGAGAACACGTACCAAAATTTGTGGCATTACTCGCCTGGAGGATGCAAAAGCTTCTGTCCGTGCAGGTTGTGATGCGCTTGGCTTCGTTTTTTATAAAGAAAGTCCACGCTACATTGCTTTAGATGCTTTCAAAGTCATTGCTAAGGAGTTGCCTCCATTTGTGACTAAAGCTGGCCTTTTTGTAAATGCTGACCCTGCTGAAATAGAAGAAGCGATTGAATCTGGATTAGTGAATGTTCTTCAGTTTCACGGCGATGAAACACCTGTTTTTTGCAGACAATTCAATTTTCCATATATCAAGGCAGTTGCAGTTTCGTCTTCGGTAGATTTGATACAATATGCTAAGAATTTTTATGATGCAGAAGCGTTATTGCTTGATGCTTCTCACGAGCATCTTAAAGGTGGTACAGGTCAAACATTTGACTGGAATTTAATTCCCGATTCGCTCTCTAAACCAATTGTATTAGCGGGTGGTCTTAATGTGGATAATGTGAAAGAAGCCATAAAGAAGGTAAAGCCTTATGCAGTTGATGTCAGTGGTGGCGTTGAAGAATCAAAAGGTATTAAAAATTCTCTTAAAATTCAAGCATTTATAAAGGAAACTCAAGATGCAGCCCTATGATATGCCAGATGAAAAAGGCCATTTTGGTCAATTTGGCGGTGTATTTGTCGCAGAAACTTTAATTGAGGCGCTTGATGAATTAAGAGCGACCTATGAAAAGTATCGCCACGACCCTGATTTCCTTACTGAACTTCATTATGATTTAAAGCATTTTGTTGGTCGCCCAAGCCCCATCTATCACGCTAAAAGGTGGTCTGATCGAGTGGGCGGAGCCCAAATTTATTTAAAGCGTGAAGATTTAAATCATACAGGTGCTCATAAAGTCAACAATACTGTAGGCCAGGCCTTACTTGCGAAGCGAATGGGTAAGCCACGGATTATTGCTGAGACGGGGGCAGGGCAGCATGGGGTTGCAACAGCAACTATTTCAGCTCGCTTGGGTCTTGAATGTGTGGTTTATATGGGATCCGAAGATGTTAAAAGGCAAGCGCCTAATGTATATCGCATGAAACTTCTTGGTGCCACGGTTGTGCCGGTGGAAAGCGGATCAAAAACTTTAAAAGATGCGCTTAATGAAGCGATGCGAGATTGGGTCACTAACATCTCAACAACTTTTTATATCATTGGTACAGTTGCTGGGCCTCACCCTTATCCTATGATGGTTCGTGATTTTAATTCTGTTGTAGGTGTGGAATGTAAAATGCAAATGAATGAGATGCTTGGACGACAACCAGATGCGGTAGTTGCATGTGTGGGTGGTGGTTCAAATGCAATGGGTATTTTTTATCCCTACATTGATTTGCGCGAAGTTCGATTGATTGGTGTCGAAGCTGCAGGGCTTGGCATCGAAACAGGTAAGCACGCAGCACCTTTAACAGCCAATAGTCCTATTGGTGTTTTGCATGGTAACCGAACCTATTTAATGCAAAATGATGAAGGTCAAATTATTGAAACACATTCAATTTCAGCAGGTCTCGATTATCCAGGTGTTGGCCCTGAGCCTTACCGAAGGTATTATTCCAGCGCTTGAAACTAGCCACGCTCTAGCTTATGCAGAAAAGCTTGCGAAAACTATGAAGCCCGATCAAGTAATTCTTGTGAATTTATCTGGCCGAGGTGACAAGGACATTAATACTGTGGCTAAAATTTCAAATATCAATCTATAAAGTTTATATGTCGAGAATTACAAATACATTTAAAAAGCTTAAAGAAAAAAATAAAAAAGCTTTAATCCCTTATATTACAGCGGGCGATCCTCATCCCGAATTAACATTATCTATGATGCAAGCCCTTGTAGATTCTGGTGCTGACATGATTGAATTAGGTATTCCTTTTTCAGACCCAATGGCAGATGGCCCTACGATTCAAAGAGCAAGCGAAAGAGCTCTAGCGCATCATGTAGGTTTATCTCATGTATTTAAAATAGTTAAAGCTTTTAGAGAAAAGGATACTGAAACACCTATTATTTTAATGGGCTATGCTAATCCTATTGAAGCGGTTGGTGCAGAGGCTTTTGTGGAAAGAGCTAAAACTGCAGATGTGGATGGCATTATTACTGTAGATTATCCGCCCGAAGAGTGCATGCAATTTACAAAACTTCTTAAAGAAAAAAATATTGATACTATTTTTTTACTATCTCCAACCTCCGAATTGAACAGAGTAAAGTTAATTGTCGAGCAAGCCTCTGGCTTTTTATATTATGTTTCATTGAAGGGCGTTACAGGAGCTGCCAATATTGATATTGAGCAAGTAAAATCCAAAGTGAGTATGATTCGTGAA
>JAPLQN010000063.1 GCA_026399645.1 Candidatus Methylopumilus sp.
GCGTCTTGAATCAATATGCGATCACAATTATTTTGTATCGCATTCATATGGCCAAACAAATCAATCGCGACAATTTCACCTTGTTGACGTAATGACTCAATGGCATTTTGTAATGCGCTATCACTACCTTGAGGAGCTAAAATGGCTTTCGCTTTTTTACCATTAGGAAATAAAGTGACAATATTTTTCAAATCCATCGTGAAGCCTGTGGCAGGACGGTTACGTCCAAATGACGCTCCAATATTGTCATAGCGTCCACCTAATGCAATAGGCGAATAGCATTGATCTGCGTACACTGAAAATACCAAGCCATTATGATACTGGTAGCCACGAATATCACTTAAGTCATAAGACACTTTAATCTGATTATTTTTTAAAGCCTGATCGATTTCATTCAGAAATTGTAGCGCACCTTTAATAGCCTTATCTTGCGGCAATACTTTCTCAGCTTCTTTTAGAATATTGACATCACCATAAAGGCTTACTAATGCTATGAGTGCATCGCGATTTTTTTTATCTAATGATTTGGTAAGATCAATCACTTCTGATTTATCTTTTTTCTGCATCGCTTGATACAAAAGATCAAGTTGGTCACGTGCCATATTAGATGATGCAATTAAGGACGTAAAAATATCAAGATGATTAAAATCAAATACTGGGTTTTGAATGCCGATGGTACTGAGTGTTTTAATCAGAAGTGTTTGAATTTCAAGATCAGCTTCAATGCCTTTAAATCCATAAAGCTCAGCCCCAATTTGGAATGGCTCTCTTGACTGTAAAAAGCTGGCTGGCTTCGTTCTTAACACTGAGCCTGCGTAAGATAATCTTGTGACTTCGTAATTTTGAATAAGGTGTGCATCAATGCGAGCAACCTGGGGTGTGATATCAGCGCGAACACCCATAAGTCTTCCTGTTAACTGATCGACCACTTTAAATGTATCAAGATCCATGTCTTGGCCATTGCCATTTAAAGATTCAATGTATTCCAGCATAGGAGGAATGACATAGAGATAACCATGCGCTTGATAGAGGTCAAGAATAGAGCGTCTTAATGACTCAAGATAGACTGCTTCATCAGGAAGCATATCTTCAACGTAATCTGGGAGCGTCCATTGATTCATCAATTAGCGACCTAATAATAAAAAGATTAATCCTAATAAAAAAGACATCAGGCCCATAAAGCGAATCTGGCCAGATTTCATTTTAATCAGTTTTTTAAAAGTTTCACGCCAACCTTCTGGAAAACATAAGGGCATGAGACCCTCTAGTATCAACATTAGACCAAAAGATGAAAAAAACCAACTCTTCATTGCTAATCTTTTTTCTTCTTAGAGCTGCGCATGTACTTTAAGAAATCTGAGGTCGGATCTAAGACCAACACATCAGCTTTATCTTTAAAGCTTTTTTTGTAAGCTTCAATACTTCGGTAAAAAGCATAAAATTCAGGATTCTTAGCATACGCAACTGCATAGATTTCTGAAGCTTTTGCATCTCCATCTCCCTTTACTTTCTGCGCTTCCTTGTAGGCTTCAGCAATAATGACATCACGTTGCTTCTCTGCATCGGCACGAATTTTTTCTGACGCTGCAAAACCTTGTGAGCGTAATTCATTAGCAACAGAATTACGTTCGGCATTCATACGCTGATAAACAGACTCACTGACCTCTTTCGGAAGATCCACTCGTCTTAGGCGCACATCTAAAATTTGAATACCCAACGAACGCAAATCTCGATCAGCACGATCTGTGAGAATTTGCATAATTTCTCCACGCTCACCTGATACGACATCATGAATGGTCCTTTTACCAAACTCTGCGCGCAACCCATCATTCACTGTTTGAGAAATTCTTCTCTCAGCTTGAACTTCATCACCATTCACGGATACATAGTATTTTGCAGGGTCAACAATTTTCCATTTAATGAATGAATCGACAAGCACATTTTTCTTTTCGCTCGTGATAAAACGATCAGGCTCTTGGTAGTTCAACGTCAAAATTCGATTATCAAAAAATCGCACATTTTCAATAAGCGGTGTTTTGAAATAAAGTCCTGGCTCTTTTTTGATGGATACGATTTCACCTAAACGAAATACAATGGCGTACTCTCTTTGATCCACTGTATAGGTAGACATCGCTAAAATCACAATGCCCGCTAAAAAACTCACTAATACATATGTAATATTTTTCATATTCTTTATCTCACTTCCCGATCTCTTGATTTAAAGGCATCTCGCGTTCGTTCTAAGTTTTGCATCGATGACTGATTCATATCGACTTGAGGTATGACGTCTACCCTAGGCGATGTCGTTTCTGGTGTTGCTTGCTGAATCAGTTTTTCTAGAGGCAAATAAAGTAAATTATTTGAATTTTTTTGATCAATAAACACTTTAGAAACGTTAGATAATATTTGTTCTTGTGCTTCGATATAAAGTCGATCTCGCATGACTTCGGGTGCCCGATTATATTGCGTTAATATTTGTTCAAATCGACTCGCATTACCCTTCGCCTCATTTTCAACTTTTAAACGATAGCCTTGCGCTTCTGCTGTTAGCCTTGAAGCTGTACCTTTAGCTTTCGGGATGATGTCATTGGCATAGGCTTGACCCTCATTTTTTTGTCGCTCTAAGTCTTGCTTAGCTTTAACAGCATCATCAAATGAAGCTTGAACCTGTTCTGGCGGCTGCGCATTTTGCATGGTGACACTTGTGACATTAATGCCCGTATTGTATCGATCTAAGATTTCTTGCATGAGCTTTTTGGCTTTGACAGCAATCTCTTCGCGACCTTCGTATAAGGCAAAATCCATTTTGCTTTTTCCGACGATTTCACGAATAGCTGTTTCAGCAGCACCTCTTACTGAAGATTCTGCTGAACGATTATTAAATAAAAAATCTTCAACTGATTTTAAGTTGTATTGCACCGCAAATTGGAGGTCAATGATATTTTCATCATCTGTTAACATTAATGACTCTCTCACTTCTTTTGATCTAGCATCAGCATCTCCAGCGGAACGGTAACCTACTTCAATGGTGCGCACTTGTTCAAGGTTAACCACCTCAGCTGACTCAATCGGAAATGGGATATGCCAACGCGGTCCTGGCATCGTCACTTCTGTATTTTTGCCGAATCTTAAAACAACACCACGTGAACCTTGGTCTACGATATAAAAGCCTGTAGCTGCCCAAAGCAAAACTACAATAAGGAGAATGGGTAAAAGAGGAAGTTGGTCACTTCCTGAATTTGGTGTCGCATTGCCTCCGCTTGGCTTAAGTATTTTTTGGTCTGTGTCTTTTTTGCCAAAAATACGGCCTATTTTCTTTTTTAAATCACTCAAAAGCTCGTCTAGATCAGGAGGTCCTTCTTCTTTGTTATTATTTTGCCCAGGATTTTTTGCCATAAATTTATTCTAATTAATAGTTAAGGGGATTTTCTTCAAATATTTCGGCTTCAGTTGACTGCTTTGCAACATGAAGTTGGAGGATAGCCTCTTTTAAAAGTTCAATCCCCTCGCCTGTCTTTGCAGATAACTGAATAGTCGAAATTCTACCATATTCATCTTTTTCATGATTTGCCTTTATATCAAGCCTATCAATTTGATTTAAAACAAGAATTTGAGGGATTGAGGCCGCTTTAATCTCCTCTAGAATCTTATTCACCGCAATGATTTGCTCACTATGATTTGGGTTGGCCATATTCACGACATGAAGAAGTAAATCAGCCTCTCTTGACTCTTCAAGAGTCGATTTAAACGCCTCAATCAAGGTTGTAGGAAGTGCCTTAATAAAGCCCACCGTATCTGAGATCACACATTCCACCCCTTCTTGAATGAAAAGCTTTCGAGAGGTGGTGTCAAGTGTTGCAAAAAGCTGATTCATCGCTAATGCATTCGCATGCGTCAGCTGGTTAAAGAGTGTGGATTTACCCGCATTGGTATAACCTACAATGGAAATGTTGAGCACATTCGACCGACTTCTTTTTTTTCGCTGCATCGTACGTTGTCGTTTTAATTTATCTAGCTTTTCTTTCAACTGCTTAATGCGAAGTTTTAACATGCGGCGGTCAAGTTCTAATTGCTTTTCACCGGGGCCTCCTCTTACACCAATACCCCCTTTTTGTCTTTCTAGGTGACTCCAGCCTTTAATCAATCTTGTCGACAAGTGATCAAGCTGCGCTAATTCGACTTGAAGTTTTCCTTCGTGACTTTTAGCACGCTTTGCAAAAATTAATAAGATGAGTGCTGTGCGATCAAAGATGCGCGTACTAAAATATTTTTCTAAGTTTCGCTCTTGGGAGGGGCTGAGGTTATGATTAAAAATTACGGTATCGGCTTTTGACTCTTGAATCATAAACTTCACTTCTTCAGCTTTTCCTGAGCCTAAAAAATACTTAGGGTCGGGGGCTGATCTCTTAATATTCACTGTGCTGACAATGTTCATGTCGGCACTTAATACGAGCTCTTTAATTTCTTCGACACTCTCTTCGAAATCGTTATCACCAAAGTTAATACTGATTACACAGGCGGACTTTCCTTCGTTCGGACGTTCAAACATCAATCATCGTCTGCTGGAGGTTCTATGTTGACATTACGCATAGGTACGATGGTTGAAATAGCATGTTTATAGACGAGTTGACTCACAGTATTTTTTAATAAAATAGCATATTGATCGAATGACTCAATATTGCCTTGTAATTTAATACCGTTCATTAAATAAATAGATACTGATACATGTTCTTTTCTGAGTTGATTTAAAAACTCATCTTGTAAATGTGTCGTCTTTTTTTCCATAGAGGATTCCAAATATAGTTATAAGTAAAGATTCAAACGTTTCATCGTTTCATCATGCCCTAAGATCTCCATCACAACATCAATACTTGGTGATTGTGCGATACCTGTTAAAAGTACTCGAAGTGGCATCGCAAGTTTTGGAAATTTAATTGCATGTAGAGTGACCACGTCATTCATCACATTATGAATGGCTTCTTTCGTCCAATCAATCTTAATTAAAGCGGCTTGAAAGGATTTGATAAGGTCTAATGCTTCAGCATTAATATGCTTTTCAAAATCTTGCTGATTCGGTTTTTGATATTCAAAAATATAAGCAATATCACGCGCAAAACTTGTTAAATGATTTGCACGTTCGCGATGAATATCAATCGCTTTTATTAAAAGGTTAGAATCGATCGGTGAATGCACTACTTCTTTTAAATAGGGTTCTATTGCCGAAGCTATGCGCTCAAGAGGCAGAGTTTTGATGTAATGGCTATTAAGCCAATCTAATTTTTCTGTATTAAATTGTGCAGATGAGGAAGTGATATGGTCTAGATCGAACCATTGACAAAAATCAGCCATACTAAAAATTTCATCATCGCCATGACTCCATCCAAGACGAGCTAAATAATTCAAAATCGCCTCAGGTAAATAACCTTGATCAAAATATTGCATCACACTCACAGCCCCATGTCTTTTGGATAGCTTTTGACCATCAGCACCCAATATCATGGATAGATGTGCGTATGCTGGAATGGCTGCATTCAAAGCTTTTAAGAGATTAATTTGGCGTGGTGTATTGTTAATATGATCATCACCTCGAATGACGTGTGTCACTTTCATTTCCCAATCATCAATTCGCAATCGTGATCTCACCTTTGACTAAATCATGCCATGTGACAACACCTAATGAGGGATTTTTAAAACGTACGACCGGTTGAATGTTCTCAGGAGTTGGGGGTAAGCTTTTACCAGATTCAGGTCGCCACTTCCCATCATACTTGGGCTTTAAGCCGGCTTTCATTTGTGATTCACGTAGCACTTCTAATTCTTCTTTGGATGAGTAACAAAGATAGGCTTTATCTTCTTTCATCAATTGATCAATGTATGTTTTATAAGTTGCCATTCGTTTTGTTTGGTAAATAGGGCCTTCATCGTAATCAAGATGAAGCCATGTCATACCATCCATAATGGCTTTCACTGCTTCAGGTGTTGATCTTTCTATATCAGTATCTTCAATACGTAAGATAAATTGACCTTGATGTCTTTTGGCATAAGCCCAAGAGAATAATGCGGTCCTCGCGCCTCCAATATGAAGGAAGCCAGTGGGGCTAGGGGCAAAACGTGTGACAACGGTCATAGATATTTTTTCTTAAACATTAGGGCCTGCAAATAAATCATGTTGATCATAGGATTCAATTTTAACATCGACAAAATCCCCTGGCTTCAAAAGCTTACCATCACGCAAATAAACTTTGCCATCAATATCAGGTGCGTCTGCCATCGATCTTGCAATCGCATAATCACCATCGTGGCTATCGACTAAAACAGTTAATGTTTGACCCACTTTAGCTTGAAGTTTTTTATGGCTAATGCGTGCTTGCGTTTCCATAAATTTTTGTAATCGTGCTTCTTTAATTTCTTCAGGGATATGTCCTTCTAAAAGATTTGCACTCGCACCATCCACAGGCGAATATTTGAAACAACCCACGCGATCTAATTGAGCTTGTTCTAGAAAATCTAAAAGTGCTTCAAATTCAGCTTCTGTCTCTCCCGGAAAACCTACAATAAAAGTACTACGTATCGTGATATCGGGACACACTTCTCTCCATTTGTTGATTCGCAAAAGATTATTTTCCGAACTTGCAGGTCGTTTCATGAGTTTTAAAAGGCGAGGGCTTGCATGTTGAAAAGGTACATCAAGATAAGGCAAAATCGAACCCTCGGACATCAAAGGAATGATGTCATCGACATGGGGGTATGGATAGACATAGTGCATTCTGATCCAAACGCCTAAAGATCCAAGAGCCTCTGCTAAATCATAGAGTTTTGTTTTTACAGGACGACCATGCCAAAAACCACTACGATATTTAACATCCACACCATATGCACTTGTATCTTGTGAAATCACTAAAATTTCAGATACACCGCTACTGACTAAAGTTTCGGCTTCAGTCATTACATCATCAATCGAACGACTGACGAGGTCCCCTCGCATCGATGGAATAATACAAAAAGAACATCGATGATTACAGCCTTCTGAAATTTTTAAATAGGCGTAATGTTTAGGTGTTAAACGAACACCTTGCGGAGGTACTAAATCACTAAATGGATCATGTGGTTTTTTTAAATTAGCATGAACAG
>JAPLQN010000008.1 GCA_026399645.1 Candidatus Methylopumilus sp.
ACGATCGGTGATGTATTAAGCCGCTTTCATCGCATGCTTGGTTTTAATGTATTGCAACCTATGGGATGGGATGCTTTTGGTTTGCCTGCAGAAAATGCAGCATTACAAAATAAATCTGCTCCTGCTGCTTGGACCTATAGCAATATTGACTACATGAAACACCAGTTGAAACAGCTGGGCCTTGCAATCGACTGGAAAAGAGAAATTGCAACATGTCGGCCAGAGTATTACAAATGGGAGCAATGGTTATTTACTGAACTCTTTAAGAAGAAATTAATATACAAAAAAATTTCTACGGTTAATTGGGATCCCGTCGATCAAACTGTCCTTGCTAATGAACAAGTAATTGACGGAAAAGGATGGCGATCTGGCGCTGTTATTGAGAAAAAAGAAATCCCTCAATATTTTATGAAAATTACTGATTATGCGGATGAGCTTCTAAGAGATTTAGATGGGCTTGAAGGCTGGCCAGAGCAAGTCAAAACCATGCAAAGAAATTGGATTGGTAAAAGTTATGGCTGTGAAATTGAATTTTCCATTAAAGATCATACTGATCACGTTAAGGTCTATACCACCCGACCAGATACACTTTTAGGTGTGACTTACTTAGCTATTGCAGCAGAACATCCTCTTGCTTCATTAATTAAAAAAAATAATTCTACAATTGAAGCATTCATTAACAAATGCACACGAGGTAGCGTTGCTGAGGCAGACCTTGCGACTGCGGAAAAAATAGGTATCGACTCAGGGCTCCGAGCTATTCACCCTATTACACAAAAAGAAGTACCGATTTGGATAGCTAATTATGTCCTTATAAGTTATGGCTCAGGCGCAGTAATGGCAGTTCCTGCGCATGATGAAAGAGATTTTCATTTTGCAAAAAAATACAACCTCAGCATTGAGCAAGTTATTGAGCCGATTGATGCAAAAACAATTAATCTTGAAAGTGCTGCATACACTGATTATGGGCGGTTAATTAATTCGGGTGAATTTAATGGCTTAGAATTTCAGGAGGCATTTGATGCCATCGTTAATAAACTAACCTCTCTCCATAAAGGCAAAAAAACAACGCAGTTTAGATTACGTGACTGGGGAATTTCAAGACAGCGTTATTGGGGATGCCCAATACCTATTATTAAATGTCATTCATGTGGCGAAGTGCCTGTGCCAGAAAAAGATTTGCCCGTAGTGCTCCCTGAATCGATTGTTATGCATGGTGTTGGGTCTCCTATTAAACAAGATGAATCTTTTTACAAAACAACCTGTCCTTCCTGCGGCAAGCCAGCTGAAAGAGAAACAGATACGATGGATACTTTTGTAGAATCATCTTGGTACTTTGCTCGCTATCCAAGTTATAACAATCAAAATACTATGGTGGATGAGAGAAGTAATTACTGGATGCCTGTTGATCAATACATCGGCGGTATTGAGCATGCCATCTTACATTTATTATATGCACGCTTTTTTAATAAAATCTTAAGGGACCTAGGTCTTATTAAACATTCAGAGCCATTTAAAAATCTTTTAACGCAAGGTATGGTATTAAAAAATGGCACCAAAATGTCAAAATCAAAAGGCAATACTGTAGATCCTCAATCACTTATTGATCAATTTGGTGCTGACACCGCAAGACTTTTTATTATGTTTGCAGCCCCTCCTGAACAAAGTTTAGAGTGGTCTGATAGTGGTGTTGAGGGAGCGAATCGCTTTCTTAAGCGGCTTTGGAAAGCTGTTTATGACCATCATGCCAAAGGTAAAATTGCGCCTTATAAAGAAGGAGAGCTCACGGCTCAAACAAAGAATTTAAGATTTGAGTTACATCAAACCATACAAAAAATTACAGATGATATTCAAAGAAGACATAGTTTTAATACAGCCATATCTTCTGTCATGGAACTTATGAATACCTTTGCGAAAGTGGAAGGTGAAGATGCTATAACAGCTTCAGTCAAACAAGAAGTGATACAAAATGTTATTTTATTACTTAATCCTTTTGTGCCTCATATTTGTCATGCCTTATGGGATCATCTTTTTAATACTGCGATCGACCAAGAGGTTTGGCCCAAAGCTGACCCTAGTGCATTAATTAAGAACGAATATGAAATGGTGATTCAAGTGAACGGAAAACTTAGAGGAAATATGCTAGTATCGGCTGATCATACTCAAAAAGATATTGAGCTCATGGCTCTTGAAAATGAGGATGTTAAGCGATTTATAGACCCTGAAAGTAAAGTTAAAAAATTGATATTTGTGCCTAAAAAACTCATTAATATCGTCACAGGATAAATTATGAATTTCATACAGAAAAAACTTATAGCTATATTATTGCTTCTTGTGATTTCAAGTTGCGGGTTTCATATGAGAGGCATGACAGAAATATCATTTAAAACAATTAGCCTAGAAGGCAAAGAATTAAGTTTCACAAAAAACCTCAAAAAAATCTTAAATACCAATAAAGTAGCTATTGTTTCCCCGATAGATAATCCAGAATTAAGAGTTGAGCTTCTTAGCGAAGAAAGTGAAAAAAGAATTCTTTCCTTGAGTGGCCAGGGTCTTGTTCGAGAATTTGAAATTTTTTACAGAGTTCGTTATCGTATTAAAACTAGTGATAGTGAAATCTGGAGCCAAGAAAACATAATAGAAACGCGCAAGGACTTTACATATAGCGATACAAATCTTATTGGTAAAGAAGAGGAAGAAAGACAGCTTAACGAAGCTATGCGTAATGAAGCCATTACAAATCTATTTAATCAAATTCAACTTATTAAAAAATAATTAATGGCAGCATTTGATTCGGAAGCGCTTCATAAGGAGCTTCAAAAAAATCAGCTATCAAAATTTCTTCTTTTGGGTGATGAAGCTCTCTCAAGAAAAGAAGCTTACGACATCCTTCGTCAATTTGCCAAAGAACATTCTTACTTAGAAAAATTGACTTTTACTGTTGATCGCTATTTTAAATGGGATCAATGTGCTTCATCCCTTTCCGCTCAGGGTTTGTTTTCTCAAAAGCGCATTATTGAAATCGTCATTCCCTCTGGAAAAATAAATGCAGAAAGCGGCGAATCCTTTTATGAAATTCTACAAAACCTTTCTCAAGACGACCTACTAATTGTTCAATTACCCCAAACAGAAAGGGAAACCAAGCAGCAGAAATGGTTTAAAGAGCTCGAAAAAAAATCTTACACAATTAGGCTTGATGAAATTATGCCGGCTGAACTTCCTTCTTGGTTAAAAAAAAGAGCTTTACTGTTATCAATAAACCTAGATGAAGAAAGCATTCAACATGTCAGTCAATTTGTTCATGGCAATATGCTTGCTGCAGACCAGGAATTGAATAAATTAGCATTACTTTTTCCAAACCAGTATATTTCATACGAAAAAGTTTCTCAGTCTATCTCTAATGTATCTCGTTATGATACTTTTGAACTCACTGAATATGTATTAAATGGTGATCAGATAAAAACCTTGTCGACACTCAATTTTTTAAAAGAAGAGGGTCAAAATCCAATTAGCATAACAAGCTCTCTTTCTTGGGTATTAAAACCTATGCTTGAAATAAAAGAGCTCGATTTTAGAGGTCAATCTTTAGAAAACTATCTTACAAAATCAAGAATATTTGGAGATAAGCTTACGTACGTTAAAAAAGCGCTATCTTTTTTTTCAGTTAAGCATTTAAGGGCAGCTATTCAAAAGTTATCAGAAATCGATAAAATATCAAAAGGTGTTTCCCCGGGCGACGCCTGGTTAGAAACAGGAAGACTTTGTCTAGGGCTTGCAAAAATAGCATCTCGAAGTCGAAAAATTTGATCCTATACAAGGTAATTTCTTAACGCGTATAATTCATCCATGACAAATACTAATCAATACCTAAAAAAAATCGGTCTAGAGGCAAAGAAGGCTTCGCACCTGATGGCTAAAGTATCAACTCAACAAAAAAATGATGCTTTGACTTTTCTCATGGGACTTTTAAATTCAAAAGCTGCAACTATTCTAAAAGCCAATGAAAAGGATATACAGGCAGCAAAAAAAAATAAATTAGATCGTGCTTCTATCGACCGACTAATCATTTCGAGTAAAACCATTGATTCAATGATTAAAGGCATACAAGACATTATCGATCTGAGAGATCCTATTGGTGAAATTATGCATTTGAATTCACGTCCATCAGGTATTCAAGTCGGACAAATGCGTGTTGCACTTGGCGTCATAGGTATGATTTATGAATCCCGTCCTAACGTCACTATTGATGCGGCCAGTTTATCTATTAAGTCAGGAAATGCCATTATATTAAGAGGAGGTAGTGAATCTATTCATTCTAATATTGCTTTAAGTGGTCTTATTCATGAGGCGCTTAAAAAATCTGGTCTTTCTATTCAGGCTGTTCAGGTAATCGACTCTACGGATAGGTCTATAGTCAAAGGCTTGATTAAGCTTAATGATTTCATTGATGTCATCATCCCAAGAGGCGGCAAAAGCTTAACTAAAATGATTAGTGATGAAGCAACTGTTCCTGTTATTAAGCATTTAGATGGAAATTGTCATGTCTTTGTTGATAAAGATGCAGACTTAAATAAGGCGCTCAAAATTATTGAGAATTCTAAAACTCAGAGATTAGGTACATGCAATACTACTGAATCACTTTTAATTTCGAAGCATATTGCACGCGATTTCTTACCTAAAATTGTGAAAATGTTGCATCAACATAAAGTTGAGGTTCGTGGCTGCAAAGAAACCTTGAAGCTTGTTAAGGGTATTAAAAAAGCAAGTGAAGATGATTTTTATACCGAATACCTTGATGCAATTATTTCATGCAAGATTGTGGATGATATTGACGAAGCAATACATCATATTAATCAATATTCTTCTCATCATACAGATGCTATTGTCACCGAAAACTATGAACGCGCTATGCGATTCCTAAAAGAAGTGGATTCAAGTAGCGTTATGGTGAATGCCTCAACTCGTTTTGCTGATGGCTTTGAATATGGTCTAGGTGCTGAAATAGGCATTTCAACAAACAAATTACATGCAAGAGGTCCTGTAGGGCTTGAGGGACTAACTTCGCTAAAATATATCGTGTTAGGTAATGGACATATACGTAAATAAGGAATGTCTTTGAAACTTATCGGTGTATTAGGTGGTGCATTCGATCCAATACACTGTGGTCATATAAAATTAGCTACAGCGTGGCAAGATCTAGCGTCATTGTCAAAAGTACTTTTTATTCCATCTGGTTTAGCACCTCATAAAAATATCGTCCTAGAAAATAAGCATCGCATAAAGATGCTGAATCTAGCTCTCAATCCACACGCTAATTTTTTCATTGATGATCGTGAAATTAAAAAAAATCAAAATGACCTTAAACCCTCTTATACGATTGAAACATTGCAGAGTCTTTCACTAGAAAAACAAGAAGAGCAAGCGTTTTGTTTTTTAATGGGAAGTGATGCTTTTCTAAAGCTTGAGTCATGGCATTTATGGAATGAACTTTTTAATTATTGCCACATATTAATAGTAGAAAGACGGGAATCCCCTATTTTTCAAGATGAATTAACATCGGCTCTAAAAAAAGAATGGGGTAAAAGAGTGACTCAAAATGTTGAGGACCTTCGTACGTCCAGTCACGGACTAATTATGACAAAAAAATTTGAGTATATTGATATCTCGTCATCTCAAATTCGAGAAGCTATTTATTCAAATAAAAATCTTATGAATCTTTTGCCTCCTGCTGTTACTGACTATATCAGCCTTCATAAGCTTTATCTCTAACCTTATTTATATCGATAAATTTTGATGCTTTGTAAGGATCAAAATCTTTGAAATAAGGCACTTCACCCAAACAAGGCGCCATAATGTTTTTTTTCAAAAATGAAAAATTTTCTTCGTAAGCTTGCATGTGCTCATCTATCCGATTGGCGACCCAGCCACAGAGCTTTTGTTTTTTATTCAAAATTGATTCAACTGTTAATAAAGTGTGATTGATACATCCTAGCTTCATACCAACCACTAAAATAATTGGTATCTCTAGACTCTCAACTAAATCTGCTGTAGTAAAAGTTTCGGTTAAAGGTACTGCATATCCTCCCACCCCCTCAATAAATAAATAATCCACTTTATTTTCAAAAGATCGTAAATATTTTTTGATTAACTTAATATCAATTTCATTTGATTTAAAGCTTATATGAGGCGCAATCGGCGCCTCGAAAGAATAAGGATTAATTTCTTCAATATTTAGATCTACATTGCTTACTTCAATAATCTTTTTAACATCATCAGAGATCATATAACCATCTTCCATATAACACCCTGCAGCAACTGGCTTCATGCCACCTGAGCGAAATCCTTCTTCAACTGATCTAACAATTAAGCTGCAAGTAATAGCCGTCTTTCCTATATTTGTATCAGTTCCAGTTATAAAAAATGATTGCATTATTTTTTTGGGTAAAATTTAACAATTGAAGATTCATCAAGCAGCTTATTTACTTTCCATGCATGCCCATATACAACTTCGTAGGTTGCAGGTAATTTTTTGTCAGCCCTATAAACTTCGTAAAATTTTTCTAATTGATACAAAAATCCTTTACCAGTCATTCCCTTTGCCCGTCCTTGAAGAGCATTTCGAGCACCGATATGCTTTAAGTCATACATTATGTCTTTAAATGTACTGTAAGTAAGTGTATAAACATCTACGTCTAAAACTGGATCTGAAAAGCCACATCGTATTAGCGCGTCACCAATATCATGCATATCAATAAACTGATTTACATGTGAGTGCTGAGAAAATGATGCGAGCGAAGCTCTTAATTCATGAAGTGTGCTTGGTCCAAATGTACTAAATATAAAAAGTCCATTACTCGTTAATATTTTTTCTATCTGAACAAATACTCGATCAAGATCATTGCACCATTGAAGAGATAAATTTGACCAAACCATATCAATACTATTTTCTACTAATGGGATAGCTTCCATATCAGCGCAAATAAATTGCTGTGCCGTTTTCCTTGAAAATGCCTTTAAGAAATGATCTCTGTTTTTTTCTTCAGCTTTTTTTAGCATGTCATATGCAAAATCTAAATAAATGAGATCATGAGGCTTATACGTATCTTTTAAATCAGGTCCTGCATTACCAGGTCCACATCCTAGGTCAAGAATATTGTCGGGGTTATTTTTAAGTAATTTTAGTCTTAGAAACATTTCTTCTAGCACATGCTGTTGAAGTACAGCTGAATCTTCATATAAAGCCGAAGCTTTATTAAATGACGCTTGAACTCTTTTCTTATCTATATGATGTTGAGTCATGATTAAGCTGCTAATAAAAATTTATCGAGATGGTCAAAAAAATCATCCGGGTGAGATAAAAAAGGAATATGTGATGCGCCTTGGATTACTTTCAATCGCGCTTCTTTTAAATGCTCTTCAAGCCACATAGAAGCAGATTTTGGTGTCAAGCGATCCATATCACCCGCTATTAAAAGTGTTTGATGGTTAATTTTTTTAATGTCATCTCGCAAATCATTATTTAATAAGATATCAAGACCAAGTTGCAAGGACTTGACTTCGGGAGGATCTGCCGCTTCATTCATCTCTTTAAGTTTTTTAATAAGCAATTTACTATCTTTTGAATGCATGAGTTGTAGAGTATAAAAATTCATCATGGTTGCTTTATAATCTTTAAAAAGTTTATTAGCAAAATCATTAAAATCTCTAATATCTACGCCACAACTCCAATCTGTCTTATTAATAAAACAAGGTGTGCCCCCCACCAAAACCATACGATGAATCTTTTTTGGATGTATCAAACTCATTTTTAATGCAATCAGCCCACCTAATGACCATCCTAAAATATCAAACGAAGATGGCAAATTCTGACTTATCTCTTCAGCTAGGTGATTTAGATCGTAAGGATCGATGATATGACTTTGGCCCATACCTGGGATATCGACAAGATGAAGTGAGTATTGTTTTGAAAATTTCTCAATGATAGGTTCCCATATACCACTATGCATTCCCCAGCCATGAATAAGAACAAGATCTTGGCCATGTCCAATTTTATTAATATGCATTAGATTGACTTTCAAAATCTAATATATTTTTTATTAATGTCATCACATCCTTATCTTGATGTAATGCTGAAAATGAAATGCGTAATCGAGAAGTGCCATGAGGCACCGTAGGAGGTCTAATAGCAGGGACATATATTCCATTTTCTATTAACCATTGATTTAATCTTAATGCATTTATTTCACTTCCAACAATAACGGGCTGGATAGGCGTTAGAGAGTCACCTAAAGTCAATTTTTGAAATTTAACATCGGCTTTAAACTGTGCAATAAGACTATTTAAATGTGTTCTTATTGAATCTGCCTTTAAAATTTGATTTAAAGATTCTTTTAATCCATAGGCCATAAATGCTGGCATAGCAGTTGTATAAATATATTGTTTAGATTTTTGAATGAAATATTCGATAAGATTATTTGAAGATGCTACGACAGCGCCGTGAATACCGGCAGCCTTTCCTAGCGTTGCCATATAAATAATTCTGGGCGAATAAGGTTCTTTAATTTTTTCTTGATCATAAAAGTATTGCAGTATGCCTTTGCCATTTTTACCCAATACACCAAAACCATGTGCATCATCTATATAAAGATAAGCATCGTACATTTCACATAATTGCAATAAATCTGGAATATTAGCCAAACCCCCGTCCATGCTGAAAACAGCATCAGTAACAATAAGCTTTACTTTTGACTTTGATGCTTGAAGTAACTCTTTTAGATGTTGTAAATCATGATGTCGATATCTCTTATGAATGGCAAGAGAAAGAATAGATGCATCATTTAATGATGCATGATTTAACTTATCAGAAAAAATAGTATCGTCTTTTCCAACCAATGCTGAGATGATCCCCATATTAGCCATATAGCCTGATGAGAATAAAAGCGCTCTTTCAAGATGAAGCGTCTCACTAAATGCATTTTCAAATGCCTCGTGGAATTCATGATGGCCTGAAATAAGATGAGAAGCCCCCATTCCGTTGCCTGACAAATGAATACCTTCGATCAGCGCATCTTGAATTGATTGATTTTGTGAAAGCCCTAAATAATCATTCGATGAAAAACTTAAATAATTTTGATGATTAAAAGAAAGATTAGGTCCTGATCTTCCACTTAATAATTTTCTTGTTCTAAAAAGATGATTGTCTTTTAAGGTTTGGAGTTCATGATGAATTTGATCTAGCATCACAAACTTATATAGGATGAATACCTAACTTATTAAATAAGGCTTGATCAACTTTTACATCCGGATTATCTGTTGTTAATAACTTTTCACCATAAAAAATTGAATTAGCCCCAGCTAAGAAAGCTAATGATTGAATACCTTCGTGCATTGACTGCCTTCCTGCAGATAATCTCACATAACTTTTTGGCATCGTAATTCTTGCAACAGCAATCGTTCTCACAAACTCAAAAAGGTCGAGTGGTTCGGTGCCATGTAAAGGCGTACCTTCTACTTGCGTCAATAAATTAATTGGCACACTCTCAGGTTGCTTTTCCATATTGGCGAGCTGTGCAATTAATCCTGCACGCTCAGTTCTGCTTTCACCCATGCCAACAATCCCACCGCAACACACATGAAGATCAGCTTCTCGAACGCGATCCAATGTATCAAGCCTGTCTTGATATACGCGTGTTGAAATCACATCGCCATAAAATTCGGGCGCAGTATCTAAATTGTGATTGTAATAATCAAGCCCTGCTTCTTTAAGCATACTAGCTTGTCCATCTTTTAACATACCAAGAGTGGCACAAGTTTCAAGTCCCATTTTTTTAACTTCTTGAATCATCTCTAATACGGATTTTAAATCTTTATCCTTGGGACTTCTCCAAGCGGCGCCCATACAAAAACGACTAGCGCCGGCTTCCTTTGCAGCTCTTGCGGCTTTGATCACCTCATCAATAGGCATCATGGCTTCATTCTCTACATTGGTGTCATAGCGCGCAGATTGAGGGCAAGAACCACAATCCTCTGAACATCCTCCCGTCTTAATAGACAACAGCGTGCTTACTTGAACTTTATTGGGATCAAAATTTTTGCGATGAATGGTTTGGGCTTTAAACATAAGGTCGTTAAAAGATAAAGCATATAAAGCTTCAATTTCAGCAATTGACCAGCGATCTTTTAGGGGTAGTTTTGGTTTTTTAGGGGCTTTTCGTTCAAATTGAATAGGTTGCTGACTTATATTGGGCTGCGACTCAATCATGATAATTCCCTATCTATATGATTTAATTATAAAAATATCATTAAAAACCAATTGTTAAGATATTTTACTATAATTTGTTACAATTGTATAAAAATTAATCAGTTGTTATATCTTATGTTTTCTATCGCCCTTTTTGAACCTGAAATCCCGCCCAATACTGGAAATATAATTAGGCTTTGCGCCAATACAGGCACTCAACTTCATTTAATTGAACCCTTAGGCTTTAGCTTAGATGACAAGCAGCTTGTTCGTGCAGGTCTTGATTATCATGAATACGCCTCAGTCAAAACATATCCAAATTTTTCAGCGTTCGAATTACTTCATAGCGAAAGTCGCATGTTTGCCGTCACCACTAAAGGTGGAACGCCCTTCCATGAGGTTTCTTATCAAGAGGGTGATATCTTTTTATTTGGGCCTGAAACCCGTGGCTTACCTGAATCGATTCGCAATCAATTTGATGAAAATAAAAAAATCAGGATCCCCATGACGGAGAGAAGTAGGAGCTTAAATTTATCCAATGCAGCCGCAATTCTTCTCTACGAAGCTTGGCGACAGAATGGATTTAAAGGTGGCGGTTAGACTTAGTGTATTTCTGACTTTTGCTCGCGACCTAATAAATCGATCACAGCTTCCTTAGGCGACTTACTAAAACTTAATACTTGATTCACTTCATGCATAATAGGCATGGAGACATGAAGTGCTTTTGCTCGATTCACAACCTCTTTGGCAGTGTATACGCCTTCAGCGACATGGCCCAACCCTTTTAAAACTTCATCAATTGTTTGGCCTTTTGCAAGCCTTAAACCTACCTCACGATTTCTTGAATAGTCTCCAGTACAGGTTAAAATTAAATCGCCCGCACCTGTAAGCCCCATAAAAGTATCTTTTTGACCGCCTAAGCTCATCCCAAAACGCGTAATCTCAGCCAAGCCTCGCGTAATTAATGCAGCTCTCGCATTATTGCCAAATCCCATACCGTCTGAAATTCCTGCGGCGATAGCAATCACATTTTTAAGGGCGCCCCCAATAGATACACCAATCACATCCTGACTTGTATAAACGCGTAAGTTATTACCATGAATAATAGAAGCTAAACTTTGTGTAAACGCTTCGTCTGTTGCAGCTAAGGTCAATGCGGTAGGAAGGGATCTTACGAGTTCAGCTGCAAAACTAGGGCCTGATAAAGCACCCCAATGCTGTCCTGTTTTTTTAGGATCACCTAATTCCTCCATAGCGACTTCATGAGGTAATTTTGCGGTCCCTGCTTCCAAGCCTTTATTGGCCCATATGAAAGGGACTTTATGATTTAAGGATCTTATCTCTTTTAGAATAGCTCTAAAACCTGCGGTGGGCACGACTGACAAAATAAGCTCGGCATCATGAATCGCTTCGCCCAAATTATCTTCAAGCATTAATTGATCGTTAAAAGGGAAGTCACCTAAATAAAGCGGGTTTGATCTTGCTTTACGCATACCAGAGATATGACCTGCATTTCTAGCCCACAATGTGACTCGATGCTTTTGACTGATTTGCATCGCCAAAGCTGTCCCCCATGCGCCTGCGCCTAAGACTGCAATTTTCAATTAATTAAATTCCCCATACTTGAGAGGTTTGAATATATCCATCAAGATCTTGTTGGTAACGCACTTTAATCCAACCATTGGTGATGAGAGGGTCTGAAAGTTCAATGACGACATCTTTTTCGATTGTAGCTATAAGCGCTGATTTAGATTCAGGCTCTTTGTATATGTTTGCTTTATCTACCTTCACAATCACTGTTCTTTTGGATTGTAAATTTTTTGATTCAGCCCAGCTTAAAGTACCATAAGGATCTCTTACCTTTAGCCAGTCGCCTAAATTCACAATCACTTCTAAGGGATAACCTTCGCCCACCAAAAAAATTCTTTTAGTAGTTGCTGAAGGCGCTTCAAAGAGAATGGTTTTAGGTGATATGACAGATCGAAATTCGGCATAAGCGGGCTGCGATATAACACACACAACCCATACAAAAAAATAACGTAAAAGAAACTTAGTTTTTTGTGTCAACCGCATTACCCGATGCTTGCTGCTTTTGTTGCATATAGAGCATTTCAAAATTAATTGGATTTAAAAGAAC
>JAPLQN010000071.1 GCA_026399645.1 Candidatus Methylopumilus sp.
GTTGGTATCGTGATGATGTTTGCATTTGCAAACCCATTATTAAGTGCAATCGCAAAATAATTGTTTAGGTTCTTTTAACCGAACTTAGACAGGAGCAAAAATGAATATTAATTTTACGTTAATTGCCCAAGCGATTGCTTTCGCGATTCTCATTTGGTTTACCGTGAAGTATGTGTGGCCACCTCTTTTAAACGCAATTGAAACGCGTCAAAAAGAAATTGCCGACGGCTTAGCTGCAGCGCAAGAAGGAAAAGCTTCTTTAGAAGTCGCTGCAAAGAAAACGACACTGCAACTTAACGAAGCCAAACAGAAAGCCTCTGAAATTATTTCTCAAGCTGAAAAAAGAGCATCTGAAATTTTAGAAGAAGCGAAGCATCAAGCAAAAACTGAAGGCGACCGTATTATCTTGGGTGCGAAAGCAGAGATTGATCAAGAAGTGAATCGCGCTAAAGAATCTTTACGCGAACAAGTATCAACACTTGCTATCGCGGGTGCAGAAAAAATCTTATCAAAAGAAATTGATAAGAAAGCACATAGCGATATGTTAAGTAAATTAGCGAAAGAACTTTAGGATCCACATGGCAGAAATTTCAACGATCGCAAGACCCTATGCTGTTGCAGCATTTAATCTTGCTAAAGAAAAAAAATCTCTCACGGAATGGTCTGAGATGTTGGAATTTTTAGCACAGGTATCTTTAGATGAGGAAATGCATGCTTTCATCAATGATTCAAAAGTATCTGATGAGGATCGCGAAAAAGCACTCATTAAAATCGCTGGAAAAAAACTTAATACTTATGGAGAAAATCTCATTAAGCTTTTGATTGAATATAAAAGACTTAATGTGCTACCTCAAATCAGCGAGCTTTTTGAATCATTAAAAGCAACGGATGAAGGAACGCTCGATGCTGAAATTATTGTTGCATCAAAACCGACAGATAAAGAAGTCGATACCTTAGTAAAAAGTTTAGAAAAGAAATTTAATAAAAAAATTGATGCAAAAGTAACGATTGATGAAGCAATCATTGGCGGTATAAAAGTGATTGTGGGCGACACCGTGATTGATGCTTCAGTTCGTGAGCAATTACAAAATTTAGCCTACGCGTTGAAGTCGTAAGCTAATCATTATCAGGAGATAGTAATGCAGTTATCAACATCAGAAATTAGTGAACTCATCAAAAGTCGATTAGAGAATTTTTCGACAACCGCTGAAGCGAGAACACAGGGTATGGTCGTATCAGTGACCGACGGTATTGTGCGTATTCACGGATTGTCAAATGTGATGTCTGGTGAAATGATCGAATTCCCAGGAAACACATATGGGCTTGCTTTGAATCTTGAACGTGATTCTGTAGGTGCTGTGGTGCTAGGTGATTACGAACACATTACAGAAGGTGATGTATGTAAATGTACAGGCCGTATTTTAGAAGTGCCTGTAGGCCCCGAATTGATTGGCCGTGTGGTGAACGCTCTTGGTCAACCAATTGATGGTAAAGGCCCAGTTAAAACTAAACTTACTGACAAGCTTGAGAAAGTTGCACCAGGTGTGATTGCACGTAAATCTGTGTCCCAACCAGTTCAAACAGGTTTGAAATCTGTCGACTCTATGGTGCCAGTCGGACGAGGCCAACGTGAATTGATTATTGGCGACCGTCAAACGGGTAAAACAGCTGTAGCGACTGACGCGATTATTAATCAAAAAGGTCAAAACATGACCTGTATCTATGTGGCGATTGGTCAAAAAGCATCAACTATTGCTAACGTTGTTAGAAAACTTGAAGAACACGGCGCGATGGAATACACAATCATCGTTGCAGCTACAGCTTCTGACTCAGCAGCATTGCAATTCTTAGCGCCTTATGCGGGTTGCACGATGGGTGAATATTTCCGCGATCGTGGTGAAGATGCTCTTATTATTTATGATGACTTAACAAAGCAAGCGATTGCTTATCGTCAAATTTCATTACTCTTGCGTCGTCCACCAGGCCGAGAAGCTTACCCTGGTGACGTTTTCTATATTCACTCACGTTTACTCGAACGTGCAGCACGTGTGAATGAAGATTATGTAGAAAAATTTACAAAAGGAAAAGTGAAAGGTAAAACAGGTTCACTCACTGCATTGCCAATCATCGAAACAGCCGCAGGTGACGTATCAGCATTCGTACCAACAAATGTGATTTCGATTACTGACGGTCAGATCTTCCTTGAAACAGACTTATTTAATGCAGGTATTCGTCCAGCGATTAACGCAGGTATTTCTGTGTCTCGCGTGGGTGGAGCTGCACAAACTAAAGTGATTAAAAAACTAGGCGGAGGTGTACGTTTAGCTTTAGCTCAGTATCGTGAGTTAGCAGCGTTTGCACAATTTGCATCTGATCTTGATGAAGCGACACGTAAACAGCTTGATCGCGGTCGCATGTTTACAGAACTTATGAAGCAAGCACAATATGCACCTTTAAGTGTTTCACAAATGGCTGTGACATTATTTGCAGCAAACAAAGGATACTTTGATGATGTTCCAACGATTAAAGTGTTGGCATTTGAAAATGCATTGCATGGCTTCATGAATTCTAAATACAAAAAGATTATGCAAGACATCGAAAAAACAACTGACTTATCAGGTGACAATGAAAAAGCACTTGAAAAGGCGATTGAAGATTTCAAATCAAGTAACGCTTACTAATATAAAGAGTCATTATGGCCAGTAGTAAAGAAATCAGAACCAAGATCAAGAGTGTAGAAAATACACGAAAGATCACCAAGGCGATGGAGATGGTCGCAGCATCTAAGATGCGTAAAGCGCAAGAGCGTATGCGTCAAGCTCGACCTTATGCTGAGAAAATCAGAAACGTGGCAGCGCATTTGTCTTACGCACAATCTGAATATAAACATCCATTTCTCGTGAAAAAAGACCAAGTAAAAAACATTGGCTTGATTGTAGTCACTTCAGATAAAGGTTTATGTGGCGGCCTTAATACCAATGTATTAAGAATGTCTGTCAATCAGATGAAACAATGGGAATCACAAGGTAAAAAAGTTCACGTGAGTGCACTAGGTAATAAAGGTTTAGGTTTCATGACGCGTATTAACGCGAATGTGAAATCACACATCACAGGTTTAGGTGACACGCCGCATGTTGAAAAACTAATTGGCGCCATCAAAGTGATGTTAGATGCCTATGTGAATGGTGAAGTTGATCAGCTCTTTATTTGCTATACCAAATTTATTAATACGATGAAACAAGACCCTGTCGTGGATCAATTGTTACCACTCTCAGGTGAAAAAATTGGAAGTCCAGAAGGTCCATGGGATTATATCTATGAGCCGGATGCACAAAGTGTGATTGATCAATTATTAACACGTTACATCGAATCATTGATTTATCACGGCGTCACAGAAAATATGGCGTCAGAACAATCCGCACGAATGGTTGCAATGAAGTCTGCTTCAGATAATGCGAAGAATGTGATTGGCGAATTGAAATTGATTTATAACAAAGCGCGTCAAGCGGCAATTACAAAAGAAATTTCAGAAATTGTGGGTGGTGCAGCTGCGGTTGCATAACATTGAATTAATTATTTAGAGTCTTCAAGGATAAAAAAATGGCTAGTAAACAAATCGGAAAAGTAGTTCAGTGTATCGGAGCGGTGGTTGACGTCGAGTTTCCTCGCGATCAAATGCCAAAAGTATTTGATGCATTAATTATAGATGACAAAGACTCACAAGCTGAAGCAGGATTGACACTCGAAGTGCAACAACAGCTAGGTGACGGAATTGTTAGAACGATTGCGATGGGTTCGTCTGACGGACTAGCACGCGGTACTGCATTTAAATCGACGGGCGCTGCGATCAATGTGCCAGTAGGTACAGGTACTCTAGGTCGTATCATGGATGTGCTTGGTCGCCCGATTGACGAATTAGGTCCAATTAAATCTAAAGAATTCCGTTCCATTCACCAAAAAGCACCAGACTTCAAAGACCTATCCCCTTCTGTTGATCTTCTTGAAACAGGTATTAAGGTCATTGACTTAGTTTGCCCATTCGCTAAAGGCGGTAAAGTGGGCCTCTTCGGCGGTGCCGGTGTAGGTAAGACTGTGAACATGTTGGAACTCATTAACAATATCGCTAAACAACACTCAGGTTTATCTGTATTCGCAGGTGTGGGTGAACGAACTCGTGAAGGTAATGACTTCTATCATGAAATGTCAGATGCAGGCGTTATTAAATTAGACGACATGGAAGAATCTAAAGTAGCGATGGTGTTTGGCCAGATGAACGAGCCACCAGGCAACCGCTTACGCGTAGCGCTTTCAGGTTTAACCATGGCTGAAAAATTCCGTGACGAAGGTCGTGACGTTCTTTTCTTCGTAGATAATATTTATCGATACACGCTCGCAGGTACAGAAGTATCAGCACTTCTTGGACGTATGCCTTCAGCGGTAGGATATCAACCAACACTCGCTGATGAAATGGGTCGTTTACAAGAGCGTATCACTTCAACAAAAACAGGTTCGATTACTTCGATTCAAGCGGTTTATGTTCCAGCCGATGACTTGACTGATCCATCACCTGCAACAACATTCCAACATTTGGACTCAACGGTTGTATTGTCTCGTGATATTGCTTCGCTTGGTATTTATCCAGCGGTGGACCCATTGGATTCAACATCACGTCAGCTTGATCCGCTCGTAGTGGGTGAAGAACATTATCAAGTTGCGCGTTCTGTGCAATCTACATTACAACGCTATAAAGAACTTCGCGATATTATTGCGATTCTTGGCATGGACGAATTATCTCCAGAAGATAAATTAGCGGTGAGTCGTGCACGTAAAATTCAACGTTTCTTATCACAGCCATTCCACGTCGCTGAAGTCTTTACAGGCGCTCCTGGTAAATATGTGACATTGAAAGATACAATCAAAGGTTTTAAAGCAATCGTGAGTGGTGAATATGATCATTTACCAGAACAAGCGTTCTATATGGTTGGCAGCATTGAAGAAGCTGTAGCAAAAGCAAAAACATTATCTTAATTGATTAGGTAAAAACGACATGGTTGCAACGGTTCATATTGATGTAGTAAGTGCTGAAGAATCTATTTTTTCAGGAGAAGCTGAATTTATAGCAGCACCAGCACAAATGGGTGAAGTAGGTATTTATCCGCATCATGCACCGATGATTACATCTATTAAACCAGGCGCGTTGCGCATTAAATTAGCGGATAAAAATGAAGAACAACTCATTTATATTTCAGGCGGTATTTTAGAAGTGCAACCAGGGGTAGTGACTGTGTTAGCGGATACAGCGATTCGTGGTCATGATCTTGATGAAGCGCAAGCGAATGCAGCTAAAAAAGCGGCTGAAGAAGCAATGAAAAATCGATCATCCGATGTGGATTATGCAAAAGCGCAAGCTGAATTAGCTGAAGCGATTGCTCAAATTCAAGCGATTCAAAAATTACGTCAAAAACACTAAGTTATAAAACTTACAGAATTATTAAAAGCAGCTTTTAAGCTGCTTTTTTTATGTCATATGATGACAAATAGACGATAAAATAGTGATGATGTCTTTATCCATTGTGATTTTAGCTGCAGGCAAAGGGACGCGAATGCGTTCAGATTTACCTAAAGTCTTGCAACCACTCGCGCATAAACCGCTTCTAGGTTATGTCATTGATGTTTCCATGTCATTTAATCCAACACAGCTCGCAGTGGTCATAGGGTATGGCGGCGATCTTGTTAAAAAAACCTTCTCATCACAAAACATTCAATGGATAGAACAAAAAGAACAATTAGGAACAGGCCATGCCGTATTGCAAGCCGCACCTTTTATTAAAGATGAAGGCAGTACTTTAATTCTTTATGGCGATGTGCCTTTGATTGATGAAAAAAAGATTCAATCTTTAATAGAAAAAGGTCAAAAGAACCTAGCTGTCTTAACCTACTCAAAAGAAGATCCCACGGGCTATGGAAGGATTGTAAGAGAGAGCGGCAAGATCAAAAAAATTGTAGAAGAAAAAGATTGCGATCAAACACAGAAACATATTAAAGAAATTAATACAGGCATTATGTGTGCCCCTAATCATCTTCTAAAAAATTGGCTCAAACGACTTAACAATCAAAATAGCCAGAAGGAATATTATTTAACGGATATTGTGGGGCTGTCTATTGAAGATAACATTGAAGTATTAAGCGAATCTGCGGATAATGAAGTATCGATTACCGGAATTAATTCCAAATCTGAATTAGCAACCATGGAAAGAAACTATCAACTTATGACAGCAAAACAATTGATGGAACAAGGCGTGACGATTATAGATCCTAGTCGTATTGATATCCGCGGCGAAGTTACCGCAGGACAAGATGTGACGATTGATGTAGGTTGCATTTTTGAAGGTAAAGTTGTTTTAGGCAGTCATGTAAAAGTTGCGGCTTATTCACATATAAAAGATAGCGTCATAGGTGATTATTCATCCATCGAGCCTTATTCACATATCGTTGAAAGTCAAATAGGCGAACATTGTCGCATTGGCCCATTTGCAAGATTGAGACCCGGAACAAAACTTCAAAACCAAGTGCACATTGGAAATTTTGTTGAAATAAAAAATAGTGAAATTAATGATCAAACCAACATCAATCACTTAAGTTATGTCGGAGATAGTCTTGTCGGTAAGCTTGTCAATATTGGCGCAGGTACCATCACATGTAATTATGATGGCGCAAACAAACATCCGACTACCATCGAGGATGAAGTGTTTATAGGGTCAAACACAGCTTTAGTAGCCCCAGTGAAAATTGGCAAAGGCGCGACGATTGCTGCAGGATCCACCATCACTAAAGATGCTCCTCCAGGAGATCTTACGGTGTCTCGTTCAAAACAAACCAGTATTTCTGGCTGGACCAAACCTACAAAAAATAAAGAGACTTAAATATATGTGCGGCATTGTAGGTGCAATTTCAAATAAAAATATCGTCCCTCATTTAATCGAAGGATTAAGCCGTCTTGAATATCGTGGATATGATTCATCTGGTATTGCGGTATTAAGAAATGGGATAGAACGTGTTCGATCCATAGGCCGTGTTGCTGAAATTGAAACTATGGTTAAAGATCAAAAACTGGAAGGATTTTTAGGTATTGGCCATACAAGATGGGCAACTCATGGTGGCGTCACTGAACTTAACGCACATCCTCATATTTCAGAAGGCGAGATTGCGGTAGTTCATAACGGTATTATTGAAAATTATGAAGAAGTACGTGAGCAGCTTAAAAAGCTAGGCTATCAGTTTGAATCACAAACAGATACGGAAGTTATTGCACATCTCATTCATTATTTTATCAAACATAAAAATAAAACTCTTCTTGAAGCGACACAAATGTTGGGTCAGGAATTAAGGGGTGCATTTGCAATTGCTGTGATCTCGCTTAAAAATCCTGATGAAATGATTTGCGCGCGGTTAGGCTGCCCACTCATTATAGGATTAGGTGATACACAGAATTTTATTGCCTCTGATATCTCGGCACTTTTAGCAGTCACCAAAAAAGTGATATACCTTGAAGATGGAGATGTTGTGCAAGTTAGAAAAGATGACGTTAAAATTTTTGATAAAGATAAAAAAGTGATTTCACGCAAAACACATATCAGCGATGTCACTTTGTCTTCCATGGAGCTAGGCCCTTACGATCACTTCATGCAAAAAGAAATTTATGAGCAGCCCCGTGCTTTAACGGATACGATCGAAGCTATTGTTGATCAAGGTCATTTTGATGTCAGCCTGTTTGGGGAAGATGCAAAAGACGTATTTTCTAAAATAGATAGTATTTTAATTTTGGCGGCAGGGACAAGTTATTACGCAGGAGTCACAGCTAAATATTGGTTAGAAAGTATTGCAAAAATATCAACCACCGTAGAAATCTCAAGCGAATACAGGTATCGCGACTCAGTGCCTAATCCCAATCAATTGATACTCACCATTTCTCAGTCTGGCGAAACTTTAGATACGATGGAAGCTTTAAAGCATGCCCAGTCCTTAGGCCAACATTTAAGTTTAGCAATTTGTAATGTGCAAGAAAGTGCCATTGCGCGCGCATCAAAACTTGTTTTATATACAAGAGCGGGTGCTGAAATTGGTGTGGCATCAACTAAAGCATTTACGACACAACTGGTATCTCTCTTTAGTTTAGCCGTTACGATTGCCTCTTTTAAAAAGCTGATTAATAAGACAGAGGAAAAAAGTTATCTAGAAAATTTAAGACAGTTGCCAGGTAGTATTCAACAAGCACTTAATTTAGAACCACAAATTAAAGAGTGGGCAAAATTATTCGCTAATAAGCATCACGCGCTATTCTTAGGTAGAGGTATTCATTACCCCATTGCTATGGAAGGCGCTTTGAAATTAAAAGAGATTTCATACATTCATGCAGAAGCCTATCCTGCAGGCGAATTAAAGCACGGACCTTTAGCGCTAGTGGATAACGATATGCCAGTCGTAGTGATTGCGCCAAATGATAACTTACTCGAAAAAGTAAAATCTAATATGCAAGAAGTCAAAGCGCGTGGTGGGGAGATTTTTGTATTCGCAGATGCTGACAGTCATTTTTCGGAAAGTCCTGGTGTTCGGGTAATAAGGACTCCAAGACATACCGGTGTTTTGTCTCCGATTATTCACTCTATCCCAGTTCAATTATTGGCTTATCATGTTGCACTTATTAAAGGCACAGACGTTGATAAACCCCGTAATTTAGCAAAGTCTGTCACGGTTGAGTAGTAAATCGCTTACAATACACCCTACATAAATTTTAAAAAGTCCGAACTTTGCCTCAATTCATTAAACCTAAATCTTTATCTATTGTAGTCCCTGTTAAAAATGAAGAAGATAATGTTGCTGATTTAATTTTTGAAATTCGCAAGTCTCTCAAAAGTAAAATTACCTATGAAATTATTTATGTGGATGATGGAAGCACAGATCAGACTTATAAAAATTTAATTGCCCTACAAAAAACATATAAAGAGCTTCGAGTCATTCGACACCAAAAAAGCTGCGGTCAAAGCACCGCTGTAAGAACAGGCGTTAAGTATGCGAAATTTAATTGGATTGCAACACTCGATGGAGATGGACAAAATAATCCAGCAGACCTTCCTCAATTGCTGAACGCGCTTAAAGAAGGCGTTGAGTTGGTGGGTGGAAATCGTCGTCATAGTAGACGGGACACTTGGATTAAAAGAATTTCATCTGTCATTGCAAATGGTGTTCGTTCATGGCTGCTTCAAGACGATACACCTGATACCGGATGTGGATTAAAGCTTTTTTCAAGAGATGCATTTTTGGATTTACCTTATTTTGATCATATGCATCGTTTCTTGCCAGCCCTTATAAAGCGTCGAGGCGGCCTTATTGTGTCAGTACCTGTCAGTCATCGTCCGCGCTCGCATGGACAATCGAATTATGGAACGATTGACCGTCTGCTCGTAGGCATTATTGATTTATTTGGTGTGGCATGGTTGCAAAATAGATCTAAATTACCTCAAATTAAAAAGAATTAAAATGTTTTACGAATCTCGAGAAATCATTTGGCATATTGGCGAAGCATCTCAAAATTATTTTCATAGGATGACTGTTAGCGATATCGAGTGGCTTGTTTTGGGTTTACTAGGACAGTTACTTTTTATGATGCGATTTATTATTCAATGGATCTATAGTGAGCGACATCAAAAAAGTCTCGTCCCAGTTAGTTTCTGGTACTTGAGCTTATTTGGCAGTTTAATTGTTCTAGTTTATGGAATTCATAAAGTTGAGCCTGTCATTATCTTCGGACAACTTCCTGGCTCTTTTATTTACGTAAGAAACCTAATGCTTATCAAAAAAGTAGCTTTAAAAAAATCAAAAAAATAATTTCAAAAGGACTTCGTAAAAAGGATAAAATATTACTTAGAAGTTTATTTACACTAAAAAGGATATTAATTTAAATGGAAACCAAAACTATTGTGCAGTATGTAGTTGCTGGCGTTATTGTAGTAGGCTCATTATTTGTGGCTTACAATGCGCAAGATAAAATTACCGATCAAGCAAGTGAAATTAAAGTGTTACAAAATCAAGTGGCTGTATTAACTGATCAGGCCGCTCAAAATGAAGAACTTATTAATCAAAATAAAGCGCTTCAAACTGAATTGAAAAATTTAGAAACAAAATTAGCGACAAAAACGAAAGCGTCTGCACAAGCTAAAGCCTCAGCTAAAACTAAGACGAATAAAAAAGCGCATAAAGCGCATAAAGCTTCAAAAAAGAAATAACTTAGTAATAGTTTTTATACCAGTCAACAAATCGCTTAGCACCTTCTTCAATGGAGGTGTTAGGTTTGAAATTGACCCATCGATTAAGTTCCGAAGTGTCTGCTGAAGTTTCTTTGACATCCCCCGCTTGCATATCCACCATGTTCATAATTGCTTTTTTACCTAAAGCATCCTCAAGTGTTTTAATGAAGTGCATCAATGGTACAGGCTGACTATTGCCGATATTGAAAATACGATAAGGTGCATGACTTGAAGCTGGGTCAGGATTTTTTGCATCAAAATTCGTATTAGATGTTGCAGACTTGAATAATGTTTCTTTGACAGACTCTGTAACGTCATCAATATAAGTAAAGTCACGCATCATATCGCCATGATTAAATACTTGAATAGGCTCATTAGCTAAAATAGCTTTCGTAAATAACATAGGCGACATATCAGGTCTTCCCCATGGGCCATACACCGTAAAAAAACGTAAACCTGTTGTAGGGATTTGATAAAGATGGCTATAGGTATGAGCCATGAGCTCATTAGCTTTTTTTGTCGCCGCATAAAGACTTACTGGATGATCGACATTGTCATGTTCGCTGAAAGGCACTTTCTCATTCCCGCCATACACACTCGAGCTGCTTGCAAAGACAAGATGTTCAGCTTTAATTGTGCGACAACCTTCTAAAATATTAATAAATCCTTGAATGTTGGAATCAATATATACATAAGGATTTTCAATGGAGTAACGCACACCTGCTTGTGCTGCAAGATGAAGGACTCGTTGGGGTTTTTCTTTTTTAAAAAGATCAAGTACGTCTTTTTGGTCTTTAATATCAAGTTTTAGGAAACGAAAAAGCTTATAACCTTCTAATATTTTTAGCCGATCATTTTTTAAAGTCACATCATAGTAATTATTCAGATTATCGATACCAACAATTTCATGACCATCATCAAGAAGTCTTTTGGCGCTATGCATGCCAATAAAACCGGCTACACCTGTCACCAAGATTTTCATTTAACGACCAATAGGATAGTAGTTAAATCCGAGTGCACGAACGACTTTTGGATCATAAAGATTTCGACCATCAAAAATTATGGGAGATTTAAGTGAAGATTTAATTAATGCAAAATCTGGACTTCTAAACTCTGTCCATTCTGTGACAATGATCAGTGCGTCAGCATTTTCAAGTGCCTCCTCTTGTGTATCAGCAAAAGATAAGTGTTTTTCATCTTTAAAAATACGTTTTCCTTCATCCATCGCTACAGGATCGTAAGCTGTGATCGAGGCACCTGCTTTGATCAATTCACTAATCAGTACACGACTTGAAGCTTCTCGCATATCATCAGTGTTCGGTTTAAACGCCAAACCCCATAATGCAAAATGTTTGCCTTTTAAATCCTCACCAAATTGCTTTTTAATTTTTTTAGGCAATACAAATTTTTGAAGATCATTCACCTCTTCAACTGCTTTAAGTAATTTCAAATCGAAACCAGCTAAATCTTTAGCAGTTTTAATTAAAGCTTTCACATCTTTTGGAAAACATGAGCCTCCATAACCGCACCCCGGATATAAAAAGTGATAACCAATACGTGGATCAGAACCAATACCTTGTCTTACCATCTCAATATCAGCGCCTACAATTTCAGCTAAGTTACCTAATTCGTTCATAAAACTAATGCGCGTAGCTAACATTGCATTGGCTGCATATTTAATAAGCTCTGCACTTCTAAGGTTGGTGACCACAAGCCTTTCGTGATTTCTCTGGAAGGGAGCATAAACTTGTTTCATGACTTCAATAGCTTTTGGGTCTTCAGTTCCGATCACTATTCGATCAGGGCGCATAAAATCTTCCACTGCAGCGCCTTCTTTTAAGAATTCTGGGTTAGAAACGACACTGTAATGAATATCTATATTTCTTTTCTTTAGTTCGTCAGCTACAGCCGCTTTGACCACGTCACCTGTTCCAATTGGCACGGTTGATTTATCTACAATCACTTTGGCTGAATTCATAAAGCGACCAATATTACGTGCAGCTTCTGTTACATATTTAAGATCAGCAGAACCATCTTCATCGGGAGGAGTGCCAACGGCTATAAATTGTACCTCACCAAAGCTCACTGCTTCTTCGACATTGGTGGTAAAAGAAAGACGACCATTTTCAACATTACGACGAACAATTTCTAAAAGGCCTGGCTCATGAATAGGAATGCCACCTTCTTTTAGAATACGAATTTTTTCTGCGTTGACGTCAAGACCCAAAACGTGACTACCCACCTCTGCTAAACATGCAGCTCCCACTAAACCCACATATCCTGTACCAATAACAGTAATTTTCATAATAATTCGTTGTATTTAAAGCTATATTTTACCTCTTTTGTTTAAGGCTTGTCTTTTCTAGATACAGAATTCACTTATAATTTAAGGAATACAAGAGGAGTTCATGATGACGGCTTTATTTGAATATTTACATGCCATTCAATTGGTTTGGGTAGACAATCTTGAGTACCAGGTTAAAGAAGGTTGGGTGTGGCTAGACCCTGTTTTGACTTTAGTAAGTGATTATTTTTTTGAGACTACGGTTGTTGTGACAGTGATTCTTTTATATGCCATTATTTTTTCTGCCATTTCACTTTATGGTCGACAACCTCAAGATAAAAAAATTACCTATACGGATGAATTTAAGAATTTAGTTAAAGGTGTTGATCTTCATTTGGGCGATGAGCCTAAAAAACCTTTAGTAAGAAAACCTACAAATAATAAAATTAACTGAAAGAACAGTTGCTTGGAGATTGAGTGAATTAGAGGCTTGGATTCAAGATCGGGCTAATAAATAATTCAAAGAGTCGTTTTGAGGCGACCCTTTATTTAACTTGTTTTTTTAACTGCTTTTTTTTCTTTAACTTTAGATGGTTTTGTTTTCTTGGCTACCTTTTTAGAGAGCGCTGCTTTTTTTTCTTTTTTCGACAATACTTTTGTTTTTTTGAAAGCCATAGGTTTAGGAGCACTCTTAGCAACTAGCGATGCTTCTAGTTCCTTAACTTGATTTTCAAGTATATCAATACGTTGCAATTTAGTGTTTGCATCATCTAATTGCGTCTTAAGATTTTTAATTTCTAAATCTTTAAAATAAGTCACTTGATAACTTGCATAACCATAAATGAGTGAGCTGATCGTAATCAATCCTGCACCAACATAAACAGCTAGTGTTTTTTTGTCAGTCTTCTTTTTTTCAGGGATGTTAAAAGGTGTTTCTTCTTTTTGATCAAATTCCATATTTTTCCTTATTATTTAATACGCGTTATTTGAATACGGTTAATTTCTATTTTAGCTAAAAAAGTTTTATTTAGCTCCTTATTAATCGTTTTATGTTTTTTATGAATGGCGTCTATATTTGAATTATCAATAAAAAAACTTTCCCCAATATCCATGATTTGATAGGGATAATAACCAGAAGTATTAAAACGTAATGACTTTCTTCGCTCTATAAATTTAAAATGCCGAGTTCTAAATCTAAAAATTATGTCTTTTAACTTTTGGAACATTACGCAAAGAGTTTCCAAGCAAGGGTTGTCATAAATGCTGCAATCGAAATATAAAGATATTTTTTAAAGCTTTTACCTAAATTATCTTTTTTAGCTTTTTGAAAGTTATTATCAGTTGTATCTATTTCATATTGAGTAATAACAGAATTCACATCGATATTAAGAGGCATACAGTAACGTTTGATGACTGCTTGTTTTAATTTATTTGAATGAAAAAAAGTACCTAGATTGTTTTCAATTGCTTGTACTTGTTGCGCAGATAAACATAATTCTGTCGCGATATCGCCTATTTTAAGTTTTTAGTTCACGGCGCGCGTTTGTTCGAACTTGACCGTTGTACTCGAGGTTTGACATAAATTAAAAATGTAGGAAATAAGTAGCATTTTAATTTATTTTACGGTTAAAGGATATGCGTGATATGGACAATTATTGAATCATTTTCTTGATTTTTTTAGGCCCGCCTTGTGCTAAAAAATCCCAAATAGGCGCAGGTAAAAACTTCATAAGGGTGCCCACAATATTCATTTGCCAAGGAATGATGATAAATCCTTTTTTATTTTTGATAGCCTGCATAAATCGTGAAACCGCGTCATCTACATCCAAAATAAAGGGCATCACATAACGATTATGTTTTGTCATAGCTGTATGAATGTAGCCTGGTGCAATGGTTGTGACATGAACGCCTAATGGCTTCATCTCAATGCGCAAGCTTTCTAGATAATTAATTAAAGCCGCCTTCGAAGTGCTATAGGCGCCAGATCCAGGCAAGCCTCTGATTCCAGCTACACTAGCAATCCCCACTAGCTGTCCTGATTTCTGTTTTTTAAAAACTTCAATAAAAGGAAGAAAGGTATGTATGACACCAAATAAATTTATTTCAATTACACGTTTAAATGTATCAAGATCTTTCTTTTCACCGGCAAGGGTTCCAGTGCTCACCCCTGCATTGGCAATCACAATATCAGGAGCCCCGTATTTCTTGATGAAATGAGCAGCAGCTTTTTGAAGGCTTTTTTGATCTGACACATCCACTGCATAAATTTCACAAGGGACATGAATCTTTGCTTTTATTTTTTTAAGACGTTCTAGCCGTCGCCCAACTAATCCAAGGGTAGCACCATCTCTAGCATACTGATGAGCTAATGATTCACCGATACCACTTGTGGCACCAGTGATAAAAACTTTTAAAGCATTATTTTTTATTGCGATCTTTTCTGACATTGTTGATGATGAAGTCAGCAATTTGCAGTGCTTCACTATTGCCACCTGCCATCGTGCTTGAGGTGATGTATTTACCATCAATCATGAGCGTAGGCACTCCTGTTGCTCCTGATGCTTTGAAAATTTGTGCTGCCTTATTTAAAGAAGCATTCATCGAAAATGAATTAAAGGCATCCTCTACTTTTTTACGATCAAGACCTGACTTTAATGTAACCCACTGAAGAATCGCTTTTTCGTCACTTGGATTAAGTGTACGGTCTTTATGTACCACATCAAATAAAGCCATATGAAGTTTTTCACCTACACCTAATGTTTCCATGGCATAAAAGGCTCGTGCCATCGGCGCCCAATCAGGACGTGGAATTGCAGGCATACGTTTAAAGTAAACATCTTTAGGTAACTTTTTCACCCAGTCACTCAACATAGGATCCATTTGGTAACAGTGAATACATCCATACCAAAAGAGTTCTGTGATTTCAATTTTATCTTTGTTATCTGTGGGGACCACTTGTGCTGTTTTATCAAAATTAACACCAACCTCAGGGGCTACGGCAAAGGAAAGTGAGCTAAAAAGCATTAAAAAAGTGATTAAGATTTTTTTCATAAATTATCCTTAATTATTTGTATTGTTAAGTGTTGCTCTCACTAAAATGGGTTTAAAGCCATTCTTAATGAGATCATTTTTTGTTTTCATAATTTGTGCATCATCGGTCAGAGGACCTACTCTGACTTTATGAACCACTTCATTATTTTGTGAAGGTGCTGTGAGTACGACTGCCTCAAATCCTAAAAGTGCCAATTTTGCTTTGGTGTTATCAGCATCCTTATCCGAATTGAATGAACCCACTTGGTAGAAGTACACTTCTTTTTGTGGAATACTGGCTGGATTTTTTAAAGCCTGTGTTGCGTCTCGGTCTGAGATATCTTTATCGTTATTAGGCAGGATATTATAAAAATCAAATTTAGTGGGTTGATCTTGAATAGCATTATCTGCTGAGCTTTCTCCCTCAGGTTTAGCGCCCTGAATTTCAATACATGCACCATTCGTATCTTTACTTACAAATGGACTTTTGCCATTAGTAATAAAAACGGTAATGCCAATGGATAAGCCAATACCTAAAAGAATGCCCATAAAAAGGCCATTCATAAACGAGCTACCTGATTTACCTTTTTCCATATTGACCTTTATTAGCTACATATTTTCCGGAGCGTTCACACCGAGAAGATATAGACCATTTTTTAATACAATTTGTGTAGCACGAATTAAACTTAATCGTGCTAACTTTTCATCTTCATTTTCAACCAAAAACTTAGTGTCATTATAATAGCTATGAAGATCAGCCGCACAGTCTTTTAAATAGTTTGCAATCGTATGCGGTGCTAATTCAACAGCGGCATGCAAAACCATTTCTGGAAATTCACTTAAGCGTTTAACCATGATGAGTTCTTGTGTCGATTTAAGATGATCAATATTAACGTGATTTAATTGATGAATATCTCCACCCCATTGTCTTAAAACGCCTGCAATACGCGCATGTGCATATTGAATGTAATACACAGGGTTATCTGAATTTTGTGTTTTAGCTAAATCAATATCAAAGATGAGTTGTGAATCAGATTTACGAGCAACTAAGAAGAAGCGTGTGGCATCACAACCCACTTCATCAATAAGATCGCGTAATGTGACATAACTACCTGCACGCTTTGAGAGTTTTACTTCTTCCCCGCCCTTCATCACTGTGATCATTTGATGCAGCACATATTCAGGATAGCTTTCAGGAATGCCGATTTTTAGAGCTTGAAGACCTGCCCTGACACGGGTAATGGTGCTGTGATGATCAGAACCATGTTCATTAATAACGCGTTTAAATCCACGTTCCCATTTATTGAAGTGATAAGCGACATCAGGAATGAAATAGGTATAACTTCCATCAGATTTTTTCATGACACGATTTTTGTCGTCTCCAAAATCCGTCGTTTTTAACCAAAGGGCATTGTCTTCCTCATAGGTAAAACCATTTTGTGTCAGGGACGCGACTACTTTTTCAATGTGACCATTTTGGTAGAACGAAGATTCTAATGTGAACACATCAAACTTAATTTGGAAGGCATTTAAATCTTGATCTTGTTCATGTCTTAAGTAAGCGACACTGAATTGTCGAATAGATTCTAAGTCGTCAATTAGGCCTGATGCATGAATCGTTTTACCTTCGCATTCAATGCTACTTTTGTTCAAAAAAGCATTCGCAATTTCGACAATGTACTCACCTCGATAACCATCTTCAGGAAATGCAGGATCCGAGGGGTCTATATTGTGACACCTGGCATGCACAGATTTTGTAAGATTATCAATCTGCGCACCTGCATCATTGTAATAAAATTCCCGCGTCACGTCCCAGCCATTAAATTTCAAAAGCCTCGCTAATGAGTCACCAATCGCAGCGCCTCGACCATGTCCCACATGAAGAGGGCCTGTAGGATTAGCAGATACAAATTCGATTTGGACTTTTTGAGGCTGACCTTTGTCATCATGGCCTGAAGTATTTTGTCCGTAGACTTCAGGATTTTTTAAAATCTCATGGATAATGAAGGTGCGTGCTTTTTCGTTCAAGTAGAAATTAATAAAACCCGCACCTGCAATTTCAACTTTTTCAATAAAAGGTGAAGTTGGGAGCTTTTCAATGATGAGGGTCGCTAATTCACGCGGATTTTTTTTCAAAGTCTTTGCGAGTGCCATCGCCAAGTTACTCGAAAAATCACCATGTTCGATCGATTTGGGACGATCTAATTGAATAGAATTCGCTAAAATCTCTGGATGTATGGATTGTGCGACGGGCAACAATAATTGTAGAAGATGTGATTTCACGTCTTAGAATGATAGGTAAGGATTAAAGCGTTTATTTTAACTTAGAATTGATGGTCTCCCCTTAAAAACTAACACCATGACTGACGCACTTCATATTTTAAAAGTCGCTCTCGATGTGCCACTCGATCGGGTGTTTGACTATAGGACGGACAGACCCAATACTCAAATTGGACAGTATGTCGTGGTCCCTTTTGGTGCTCGCAAAATGATCGGTGTCGTGGTCGGCATTTCTGATACCAGCTCAATCGAATCTAAAAAATTAAAGTCTATTATTCGGCTAGATCCTGAAGTGATTTTTGATGAGCAAAGTTTTAAGCTTTTTCAATTCTGCAGTCAGTATTATCA
>JAPLQN010000010.1 GCA_026399645.1 Candidatus Methylopumilus sp.
AACCATAAAACCTTAAAAGATTTTATTCCAATACCTAATGTTTATCCTGCAGGTAGGCTTGACACTGATAGTGAAGGTTTAATTATTCTAACTGATGATGGGATATTTCAACATCAAATTAGTGATCCAAAATACAAAATGAAAAAAACTTATTGGGCTCAGGTTGAGGGTACTCCAAAAGAGAGTGATTTGGAGCAATTAAGACAAGGCGTTGATTTGGGAGAATTTAAAACATTACCCGCAGAGGTGAAAATGATAAATGAACCTAAAATATTATGGGAAAGAATACCGCCAATTAGAGAGAGAAAAATGATTGCCACAACTTGGCTTGAAATTAAAATATCAGAAGGTAAAAATCGCCAAGTAAGAAGAATGACTGGGAAAATTGGATACCCCACCCTAAGATTAATTCGTTTTGCGATTGGGCCTTATAATCTAGATGAATTAGATCTTGGTGCTTATAAAATTCTCCATGATTAAAAAATTATTTTTGATTCATAGCTTAAGGATTCCGATTAAACGAGTGCTACCACGTTAATAAGTAACCGATTATGATAAAATTTAGCAACATTTATTCGAAGCATATCTATGTCAGGTAATACCCTAGGCACTTTATTTACACTTACTTCTTTTGGCGAATCACATGGTGCAGCTATAGGGGGTATTGTGGACGGTTGTCCGCCAGGATTAGATTTGTCGGAAGAAGACTTGCAAATAGACTTGGATAGAAGAAAACCTGGCACCTCAAAGCATGTGACTCAGCGCAAGGAAGAAGATAAGGTTGAGATTTTATCTGGTGTATTTGAAGGTAAAACAACAGGCGCACCTATCGGGTTTATCATTCGCAATACTGATCAACGAAGTCAAGACTATTCAAAAATTAAAGATGTATTCCGCCCTGGACATGCAGACTATACATACGCCCACAAATATGGAATAAGAGACTATAGGGGTGGTGGAAGATCAAGCGCTAGGGAGACCGCTGTAAGAGTTGCCGCAGGCGCTATTGCGAAAAAATGGTTACTTCAGAAATATGGAACTACAATCCGAGCATACTTGAGTCAAATGGGTGCCATTCAAATAGCATTTAAAAATTGGGAAGATGTAAATAAAAATCCATTTTTTTGCCCTAATCAAGATCAGGTAATTGAGCTAGAAAAATATTTAGATGACATTCGTGCTGACAGAGATTCGGTAGGTGCAAAAATTACTGTGGTTGCTGAGAATGTGCCTGTGGGATTTGGTGAGCCTATTTTTGGAAGATTAGACGCTGAAATTGCTCATGCAATGATGGGTATTAATGCTGTAAAAGGCGTTGATATTGGCAAAGGCTTTGGCTCCATCATTCAAAAAGGTAGTGAACATGGAGACGAACTAACCCCGCAAGGTTTTTTGACAAATAATGCAGGTGGTGTTTTAGGGGGCATTTCCACAGGTCAGCCTATTATTGCTCATGTGGCATTTAAGCCAACCTCAAGCATTCCTCAAGATCGAAAATCAATCAACACAAAAGGCGAAGCTGTTCTGATGCAAACAACAGGCCGTCATGATCCCTGTGTTGCTATAAGAGCGACGCCTATCGTTGAAGCTATGTTAGCTTTGGTTATTATGGATCAAGCATTAAGACATCGAGCGCAAAACGCGGATGTAATTGTGCACACACCTAAAATTTAGTGAGTTCTAGCTACAACCTTCATTGGCGTTTATCGCGTTTTTATTTTTTTTATTATTTCTTCGTAGGTTCTTTTGTTCCTTATTGGGGAATTTATCTACAATCAGAAAATTTTTCACCTTCTAGTATTGGCATTCTTCTCTCTTTATTCCAAATCAGTCGCATCATTGCCCCTAATTTCTGGGGGTGGTTAGCCGACCATACAGGTCATCGAGTTAAATGGATAAAACTGACATCTTTTCTGGGCCTTATAGGGTTTATAGGTGTTTTTTGGGCAAAAGGTTTTTTTTGGATTTTTTTAGTAATGTCAGCATTAAGTTTATTTACGAGCTCAACATTACCTCTTGCGGAATCTTTAACTCTTGCACATTTAGCAACTACAGATGGGCATTACAGCAGAATCAGGCTATGGGGATCAATCGGATTTATTGTAGCGTCATTATTCTTAGGCTATTTAATAGATCTTCAAGGAATTAATATTTTATTGTGGGTTTTACTCATAGCCCAAACTATTATATTTTTCTTATCAAATACCATTCCTGAAACTAAAGAGATTCACCATAAAAAAAACGATTTATCTATTTGGAAGATTATCAAAACACCTTCTGTAATAGCTCTTTTAATCGGATGTACTTTAATGGTTTCAGCTCACGGAGTGCTTTATAATTTTTATTCAATCTACCTAAAAGAGCATGGATATAGCAGTACCACGATAGGGTGGCTTTGGGCGGTTGGTGTTATTTGTGAAATTTTTATTTTTATGTTGATGCCAAAAATTTTACGTCGATATTCACTTAAAGCAATTTTATTAATGAGTTTATTTTTAGGTGTGATTCGATTTATTCTCATAGGAGCTTCTCCTGATCACTTCTATTTATTATTCATAGCACAAATATTCCATGCTGCAACCTTTGGAAGTTTTCACGCAGCCTCGATTGAGATTATTGCTTATTTTTTTAAAGGGCGAAATCAGTCAAGGGGGCAGGCGATTTATAACAGTGTAGCTTACGGCATTGGCGGAACTATTGGGGGTTTGGGCGGTGGCTATTTAATACAATATCTTGGCGGTCAGATTGGGTTTATGATTGCTGCTATATCACCACTCATTGGATTTATAGTGATTTGGTTTGGATTAAAATTAGAAATTAAAGGCAATAAAATATTTGGCTAAGATTAACCCTCAATCAATGCGTAAGCTGAGTGATTATGAATAGACTCGAAGTTTTCAGACTCCACTACAAAGTGATTGATTCTTTTTTCTAGTTTTAATTGAGCTGCAACGTCTCTTACCATGTCTTCTACAAATTTAGGATTGTCGTAAGCTTTCTCAGTCACATATTTTTCATCAGGCCTTTTAAGCAAACCATAAAGCTCAGATGATGCCTGTTTTTCAATAAGCTCAATTAATTCTTCCACCCAAATAAATTTATTAATTTCAGCCGTAACTGTGACGTGAGACCTTTGATTGTGCGCCCCATAATCTGAAATTTTCTTTGAGCATGGACACAGGCTCGTAACCGGAACGACAACTTTAATTGTATTTTTGAATTTTCCATCAACAATTTTTCCAATAAAACTTACCTCGTAATCTAAAAGGCTTTTAACACCAGAAACAGGAGCAGTTTTATTAATGAAATATGGAAATGTCATTTCAACATCACATGATTTTGATTCAAGTCGCTTAATCATTTCTCTTAAGATGTTTTCAAAAGACTCGACAGAGATTTCTCGTTCATTCATATTTAAGATCTCGACAAATCTAGACATATGAGTACCTTTAAAATTATGCGGCAAATATACATACATATTGAATGTTGCAATTGTATGTTGAGCGCCGCCCGTTTTATCTTTTACGAGTACCGGATGCTTTATAGATTTAATGCCTACTTTATCAATATCCAAACTCCTTAAATCAGTGGAGCTTTGAACATCTTCAATCGGGCAGATGTGGTCGCTTGTTGTCATAATAAAGAATTAAATATTAATACTTGAGTGTAGCACTAGGTTAATTTTTTCTCAATTGATTTAATAATGGATGCTGCATCTAAACCATATTTTTTACGTAACTGTTCCTGGCTGCCTTGTTCGACAAACTCATCGGGTATGCCAATGCGAAGCGATTGACATTTTAAATCATACTCACTGATGACTTCTAAAACAGCTGATCCAGCGCCACCTGAAATTGCATTTTCTTCCAATGTTACAAGGAGTTTGTGTGAGGAGCCCAAATCTCTAATCAATTTGATATCGAGAGGTTTGATAAATCTCATATTAATCACAGTCGCATTGATCTTTTCCCCAACCTTCAGAGCTTCATCTAAAGTATTTCCAAAAGCTAGCAGGGCAATCTTATTACCTTTTCTAATAAGTTCGGCTTTGCCGATTGGAATAGCAATCATCTTAGATTTAATTGATGATCCTGGTCCTGAACCTCTTGGGTAGCGAACTGCTGAAATACCTTTAAATTTAAATCCGGTATAGAGCATTTGGCGACACTCATTTTCGTTGCTTGGTGCCATAATGACAATATTCGGAATGCATCTTAAAAATGACAAATCGAAACTTCCTGAATGTGTAGGCCCATCCTGCCCAACAATTCCAGCTCTATCGATAGCAATTAGCATTGGAATATTTTGCAATGCGACATCATGTATTAATTGATCATAAGCCCTTTGAAGGAAAGTCGAATAAATAGCAATGACAGGTTTGTAATTTTCACGAGCAAGTCCGGCAGCAAAAGTGATCGCATGCTGTTCGGCGATACCTACATCAAAAAAACGATCCGGAAATTTTTCAGCAAATTTATTTAGACCGGAACCATCTGACATAGCGGGAGTGATTGCACATAGCTTTTTATCAGTCATAGCCATATCAACAATCCAGTCCCCAAACACATCGGTATAAGTAGCCTTTTTTGTTTTTAATGGCTGAGCGCCGTCATTCATGTTGAATTGACCTACACCATGAAATTTATTGGGATCAATCTCTGCAGGCTCATAACCAAAGCCTTTTTGCGTTGCAACATGAAGAAACTGTGGACCTCGAAGTTCCTTCAGATTACTCAGTGTATCGATCAGAGCATTGAGATCATGTCCATCAATAGGGCCAATATAGTTAAAACCAAACTCCTCAAATAAAGTTCCGGGAATAACCATACCTTTCATATGTTCTTCAGCACGCTTTGCAAATTCAAGCATAGGAGGTATGACTGATAAAACAGCTTTACTTGAACGCTTAATGTTTCGATAAAGATTCCCTGACATAAGCTTTGCTAGGTAATTATTAAGCGCCCCTACGTTTTTAGAAATTGACATGTCATTGTCATTTAAAATGACCAAGATATTATTGCTTGAGTCACCAGCATTATTAAGGCCTTCAAATGCCATCCCCGCAGTCATGGCGCCATCGCCAATAATTGCAATTGCCTTATGATCTAAATTTTTCTTTTTGAGAGCTTCAGCCATACCTAGAGCGGCTGAAATTGAAGTACTTGAGTGCCCAGTTCCAAAAATATCATAATCACTTTCTGATATTTTTGGGAAACCTGAAATTCCACCTAAAGCTCTTAAAGAGTCCATTTTCTTTTTTCTACCAGTCAGAATTTTATGTGAGTAAGTTTGATGCCCAACATCCCATATAAATTTATCTTGAGGACAGTCGAAAACATAATGGAGTGCTACAGTAAGTTCAATAACACCAAGATTTGATGAAAGATGGCCACCTGTTTTTGAAACGCTTTCGATAATAAAACTTCTTATCTCGTCACATAATATAACAAGCTCGCTGCGACTAAGTTTTTTTAAATCTTTTGGCGAATTAATTTTATCCAGGAGATTCATGTCAGTGTGATCGTGTCATTATTAATTCAGCCATGCTAGCCAAATAATATGCGTTATCCCCGAAAGGTTTAATTACAGTTAAAGCTTCTTCATAATATGTAGCAGCTAATTCTTTTGACTTAGCAATACCTAGTAAAGATAAAAAAGTAGCTTTATTATATTTTTCATCCTTGCCAGGCGTTTTACCTAGAACTTCTTGGCTTGCCTCTTTATCAAGAATATCATCTTTAATTTGGAACATAAGACCAATTGATTTTGAATAAGTATCTATTATATCTAGCGTTTTTTTATCATAATTATTAGAAGCTAGCACTGCCATCAAACATGCACTATTAATAAGAGCTCCAGTTTTAAATTGATGCATCACTTTAAGCTCATCTAATGAGATTTTTTTGTTGGTATTATCAATATCTAACGCCTGGCCTTTTGCCATACCGTCAGTACCAATGGCATTAGCAAGTGTGTGAATGATCTGTAATTGATTTTTAGGGTTAACCTGAAGAGATGGCGAAGATAGAAGAGAAAAAGCGATTGACTGCAATGAGTCGCCAACAAGAAGCGCGGTGCTTTCGCTAAATTTTTTATGACAAGACAATTTTCCCCTTCTCAAATCGTCGTTATCCATGCAAGGCATATCATCATGCACTAAGGAGTATGCATGTATAAACTCTACGGCACATATAATATTTTCAATTGCGATTGGCGGCGCCTCAACAATTTCTGCAATTGCAAGAACAAGCAATGATCGCATTCTTTTCCCGCCATTTAGAACGCTATATTTTATAGCTTCATTTAAATGAGTTTCATCGCTAGCTTTAGGTAAGTTTTTTTCAAGCACAGACTCAACAAATGCTTGTTTCTGAAAAAGCCAGTCATGAAAGTCACTCATTAGTAGGTTTAAATTTTTCTAGGGTGTTCTCTGCAGAAAGCACCAAAACTTTTTGCTCAATTTCTTTTAGTGAGTCTTGGCATAATTTAAGAAGAAGCATTCCTTTTTCATAAGATTTGATCGAATCTTCAAGTGCCATATCACCTTGTTCCATTTTTGCAACAATAGACTCAAGCCCTTTAAGATTTGCTTCGAGTGAATTTTTATCCATAAAATTTATCTTTATTTGAATGATTGATTGAAGAAAATTGATAAGTCATCTATCTCTTTTTCACATACTTCATGACCCATAGGGTACTTTTCAAAGTTCGCAAAATTAAACTTTGCCATTAGTTTTTTAAAGGAAGAATCAGCAATTTCTATATCTATAACATTATCATATAGGCCGTGAGCCATAAAGATTGGTATCTTAATTAAATCATTTTTTATGGACCTTATAAGCTTGTCTTTCAAAGGAAGGTAGCCAGACAAGGCTACAATGCCTCCTAATTTTTTATAGTATTTTAATCCTAAGTAAAAACTCATTACAGCCCCTTGAGAAAAGCCCCCAATAATAATTTTTTCGGAAGGGATGCCAAGGGAAATTTGCTCTTCAATCAACTTTTGAATGATTAAACTTGATCTTTGCATACCCAATTCATCTTCATCTTTGTCTAAAGACAGATCATACAAATCATACCAAGCTCTCATTTCCATGCCTTGGTTGATTGTTACTGGCTGGTAGGGAGCATGAGGCAAGATAAATCGAATATTATTGAATTGCGATCTTCCGAAGATGCTTTTGAAATCAAATCCATCAGCTCCAAGACCATGAAGAAATATGACTGAACCTATGGGCGGCTCAATGGTGTCAATAATAATGGGTGTCATAAATAAAAAAAGCAGAATTAAATTCTGCTTTTTAATACTTAAATTATCTTATTTCGTTTCAGCTAATTTTTTAAGTGCCGGAAGTCCTGCATCATACATTTCATTCACAGCTTTCAACGCTGTCTCGTCATCTTGACCAGCTGGAATCGGTGGATTGAGTTTGTAAACTCTATAAAAACGTCCTACCCAAGTTACAGAAGATTCATTAGGACTAGGGCCCTTTGCTACAACAATAAATGAATTATAGTCTGCCACAGGGACTGATCCTTCTAAAATTTCATATTTTAGCTTCATAGCTTCTTCATCAATACCTTTAAGTCTTTCAACTACCTTACCCCCAGATTTTAGTGTAAGCGTTCTTAGGGTATCCTCACCCTTTTTTTCTAATTTGCTATCAGTTACAAGAGGCTGCCATTTTTGAAAACTACCAAAATCTTTAATGATTGCCCAAACTTTATCAGGCGATGCATTGATTTTTATTGTTTTTTCAACTTTTTGAGGTGATGGGCCGTGAGCAAATACATTAATTGATACAAACAAAAGGAAGATACTAATAATAATTTTTTTCATGTGATATAGAGCCTTAGGTGTTTAATAAGCTTGATAATTATAAATTGTTTTTATGTATAACATTAGTCAATTTTGATAAATTGACCAAAAGATCGGCTTTGCTTACCTGTTTTGATTTCATAGAGATATTCTTGTTTTGCCAAGTCAATGATCGAAATAGAGTCACTTCTCCAATTAGAAGTGATTAAAAGATTATCTCTTTCATCAATATCAATACCCTCTGGATTACCACCCACTTTGATTTTTTTGATTTCTTTTTTTATCTTAAGATCAATAACGCTTATATTGTCATCTTGAGTATTTGTAACAAAAGCAAATTGGTTTTTTATATCGGATACCACACCATAAGGATGATCTCCAACCTTAATAGTTTCCGAAGCAAATGATTGGATATTCACTAAAGATAATGAGTCATCTAAAACATTAACAACAAAAAGTAAGTTTTTGCTGACAAATAAGCCATAAGGATGATTGCCTACCTTTATTTTCTTAACGAGAGCCAAATCAGATTGACGATATATTTCGACGGTATTCTCATCACGATTAGAAATAAAAAGATACTTGCCCTCAGTGTCACATATCATGCCAGATGGAGATTTGCCAACTGCCATTTTTTTAACGACTGTTAAAGATTTTGTCTCTATTATGAAAATTTCACTATTAAACCAGTCACTCACATAGATGAAGTCTTCATTTGTGGACTTGGTAATTCCAACTGGTGTTCCACCAGTTAGTATTGTTTTAATAATTCGATTATGTTGAAGATCTAAAACATTTACGGAGGCATCATCTGTATTTGTAATAAAGGCATAGGATTGCTTTAGAGAAATTGCAATTCCTACAGGGCCTTTGCCTACAGAAATTTCTTGAATAATTTTTCTCTCTTTTATATTAACAATGCTTACCGTATCAGAGCCCTGGTTAGTAATATAAGCAATAGGGGCACTTGAGCATGCAAAAAGTAATAAAGATAGAGCAAGTAAAATAAGATTTTTAAAATTCATAATTTAAGTTTTTTCGTAATAGATTCTAGCTTTAATTCTGGCTTTTATTTAAACTAAATCTATGGAAAAATTAAAGAAAAGCTTAAGGTGGTTTCATGATTGATAAAGATGGTTATCGGCCAAATGTTGGTATTGTCATTTGTAATGTCGAGAATCAAGTTTTCTGGGCGAAGCGCACACAAGAGAATGCATGGCAATTTCCTCAGGGCGGTATTCAAAAAGGCGAGGCGCCAGAAGAGGCTATGTATCGAGAGCTTATGGAAGAGGTTGGTTTAAAACCGCACCATGTAGAAATACTTGGTCGAACAAAGGACTGGTTAAAGTATGAAGTGCCGTCACAATGGCTTCGAAGAGATTTTAGAGGGGTTTATAAAGGCCAAAAACAAATATGGTATCTCTTGAGAATGAAGGGAGAAGATACTGATATCTTTTTGAGAAACACTAAAAAGCCGGAGTTTGATGCATGGCGCTGGCATGATTACTGGATGCCACTTAATGAGGTAATTGAATTTAAAAGGGATGTTTATCGTCTTGCTTTAAACGAACTTCGTTTGTTTATAGATAATTAGTCTATTTTTTTAATTCAGCAATAATTGTTTCACCATTAAAAACTGTGTCGCCCAAAGTAACTTTTATCTTTGAATTAATAGGTAAATATAAGTCAACTCGCGAACCAAATCTTATAAAACCATACCTTTCACCGACCTCTAATGCATCACCTTTATTGACATAGCATAAAATTCTTCTCGCAATTAAGCCTGCAATTTGAACGCAAGTAATATCAAAACCTTCTTTAGTTTTTAAGTGAAGCGCGCATCTTTCGTTCTCCAAAGAAGCTTTTGACATAGCTGCATTAAGAAATTTTCCCGGAAAATACCATTTATTTATAATAATTGATTTGATCGGACTTTTGTTTGAGTGGACATTAAAGACATTCATAAAGACACTCACCTTAATTGCTCGCCTATTAAGATAGTCGTCTTTACATTTTTCAATCACAATCACCTTGCCATCAGCTGCTGATACCACCATATTTTTCTTGGAGGGCGTGCTTCTTTTTGGATCTCTAAAAAATTGTAGAATAAATAAAGAGATTATCCAAAGGGGAATTGACCACAAAGCACATATTTTAAATACGATGGCTGATATGGCAATGAATGCTATTAGAAATGGCCAGCCTTCTTTTGCAATGATAGGGTAAGCTTTTTTTACCATAGAACTAGTTTTTGCTTTGATCAACAAGCTTATTCTTGGCGATCCAAGGCATCATTGATCTGAGTTGTGAGCCAACTTTTTCAATAGGATGTTCAGCATTGAGTCTTCGTCTTGCAGTCATTTCCGGATAGTTTGTTTTTCCTTCGAGGATAAAACGTTTCGCATACTCTCCATTTTGAATATTTTTTAAAGCTTCTTTCATGGCTAACTTGGCCTCATTACCAATAACTTTAGGACCGGTTACGTATTCTCCATATTCAGCATTATTTGAAATAGAGTAGTTCATATTAGCAATACCACCTTCATACATTAAATCTACAATAAGTTTAAGTTCATGCAAGCATTCAAAATAAGCCATTTCTGGGGCGTAACCTGCTTCAGTTAATGTTTCAAAACCTGCTTTGACAAGCTCAACTGCGCCACCGCATAAAACAGCCTGTTCACCAAATAAGTCAGTTTCAGTTTCTTCACGGAAATCTGTTTCAATGACGCCGCCTTTAGTGCCACCATTTGCCGCTGCATATGAAAGTGCAATTTCTTTTGCTTTGCCAGATTTGTTTTGATAAATCGCAATTAATGAAGGTACACCACCACCTTTAAGATATTCTGAGCGCACTGTGTGGCCAGGACCTTTTGGTGCAATCATAATGACATCAAGATCATCCCTCGGAATAATTTGATTATAGTGAATATTAAATCCATGGGCAAAAGCAAGCACAGCATTTTTTTTCAAGAATGGCGCAACTTCTTGATGAAAAATCTGAGGCATTGTTTCATCAGGTATTAGAAGCATAACGACATCAGCATTTTTGACGGCTTCATTAATTTCTAAAACGTTATGTCCTGCATTGTTGGCTTTATCCCATGATGCGCCACCTTTTCTAAGAGCAACAGTGACGTTGACGCCTGATTCTTTAAGATTGGCTGCATGAGCATGGCCCTGTGAGCCATAACCAACAATCACAACATTCAATTTTTTAATTAAATTTAAATCAGCATCTTTATCGTAGTAAACCTTCATAATAACCTTTCAGTTTTAATTTATACTTTTAAAATTCTATCACCGCGTCCAATTCCTGACGCACCAGTT
>JAPLQN010000030.1 GCA_026399645.1 Candidatus Methylopumilus sp.
ATTTGCTTGCCACCTATGAGATTGCCTTTAATATCGATGACGGTGTCTTCTTTATGCCATTCGCGCGCAACAATTTTATAAGGCTTAACAATATGGAGCGCTTGCTCAACACCAGGAAGAGACTCTAAAAGTTCTGGGTCAAGACTTCGCTCATCTCCAATCGCGCCGATGACGGTTCTTTCGGTGCCACGGGAAACACTAGCTTCCAGTCCCTTTTCTTCTATACGTTTAATTACCGATTCAATTTGCTCTTCGGTTGCAACGTTGCTCATTACAATAATCATGCTAGATCCTATTTAAATAATCGCTTCTAGTGCTTGAATAAATCTTTCGTTTTCCTCTTTAAGGCCAATACTCACGCGCAAATAATCTGGCATTTCATAATTAGCCACTGGACGCACTATGATACCCGCCTTTAATAAAGCTTCGTAGACTTGGGGAGCCTTATCTACTTTAAAACTAATAAAGTTACCAAAAGTAGGAATAAAACTTAACTTAAGCCTTTGGAAAGCTGATTCTAGTTGTTTTTTTCCATTATTATTCAGTATTTTACTCTCACTGACAAATGCCTCATCCATTAATGCAGCCACTGCAGCATCTTGCGCAAGACTATTCACATTAAAAGGCTGTCTCACACGATTCATAAATTGAATAATCTCTGGATCCGATACCCCAAAACCCACTCTTAATCCAGCTAAACCATAAGCTTTTGAGAAACTCCTGGAAATAATTAAATTTGAAAATTGAGAAAGCCAGGAAAAACTCTCTGACTTATTCTCTATCTCCAAATATTCATCGTAAGCCTCGTCCAAGACCACAATAATATGAGATGGTACTTTTGTTAAAAAAGTTTTAAGTTCCTCTTTAGAGATGAGAGTGCCTGTAGGATTATTGGGATTAGCAATGAAGATCATCTTCGTTTTTGGAGAGATTGCAGCAAACATTTTTGCAAGATCATGTGCAAAATCCTTAGCAGGCACTTTAACGCCAATAGCTCCCATTGCTTGGGTTACAAGACTATAAACAGCAAAAGCATGTTGAGAAAAAATAACTTCATCTCCTACTTTTAAAAATGTACGCGAAGCTAATTCAAGAATATCGTTTGACCCATTCCCAAAAATTAAACTCTCCGGATGTAAATTAAACTTAAGGCTAACAGCATTTTTAAGCCGAAAAGCATTGCCATCGGGGTAACGATAAATTTGATCAATTGATTTTAAAATTACCTCGCGAGCTTTGGGGCTCATACCTAAAGGATTTTCATTGGAAGCTAACTTTACAATGGATGACTCTTCTAAGTGATGCTCGCGCGCCACCTCAGAGATTGGTTTACCCCCTTGATAAGGTGCAATATCACAAATATATGTTGGAATTAAAGATTGAATCGACATAGTGAAATATTAAAAAAACTTAAATGGGAAACTGGGGCATAAATCCATTAAGTCAAATTAGACTGTGGATAGGATCCTAAAACTTTTAAGAATGAAGCTTTGGATTCAATTTCTTTGAGTGAGTCTGCTACTTTTGAATCAGTCATATGCCCATCAATATCAATAAAGAATACATATTCCCAAAGACCTGTTTTTGAAGGACGAGATTCAAGTTTTGTCATACTTACTTTATTTTTCGCAAAAGGCTCAATCATGGAAGCAATCGCTCCCGGTTGATTTTTTGCAGCCACAATAATTGAGGTTTTATCTAATCCGGAAGGTTTAACTTCGTGATTGGATATTACCAAAAAACGAGTGGAATTCTTGGGATCATCTTCTATATTTTCAGCGAGTAGAGGGACATTAAATAATGCTGCAGCTCTATTACTTGCAACAGCAGCGGCACCCTTTTCTTTTGATGCAATTTTAACAGCTTCAGCATTACTAGAAACAGATTGCAATTCAATGCCTGGAGCATGCTTAAGCAACCACTGATGGCACTGAGATAATGATTGTGTGTGGGAATAGATTTTTTGAATGCTCGATATATCTTTTTCATTACTAATTAAATTATGATGCACAGATAAAAAAATCTCAGCACATATCATTTCGTTAGATGTCAGAAGTAGATCAAGCGTCCGATTAATAGCGCCTTCAGTCGAATTCTCAACTGGAACAACGCCATAATGTGCTTTATGAGATTCCACAAGATGAAACACTTCATCAATGCTTGATGTTTGAATGGGTTCAATGGACTCACCAAACTGCTTCATAGAAGCTTCTTCGCTAAATGTGCCAAGCGGCCCTAAGAATGCAACAGTGATTTGTTTTTCTAAGGCTCTGCAATTAGACATAATGCTCTTATAGATGCTTTCAATACTTTCGTTAGAAAGTGGTCCTTGATTTTGCTCAACCAAACGACGTAAGACTTGAGCCTCACGTTCTGGACGATAAATCACCCCGTCTGTTTTTAGATTTCCGATGTTAGATGCTAATGCTGCTCTTTTAGAAATGAAATCTAAAAGTTCATTATCGATTTCATCAATTGCATCTCTTAATTTTTTTAATTCATCTGCCATATATTAGTGTGACTTTTCAAAATCTTTCATATAATCAACTAGAGCTTGAATACCTTCAATCGGCATAGCATTGTAAATTGAGGCTCTAATACCACCTACAAGTCGATGACCTTTTAGACCGATCATACCTAAATTTTCAGCGCCTGTTACAAAAGAAGTATGTAAATCTTCATTTTGAATTCTAAAAGGCACATTCATACGCGAACGATTTTTGATATCAATAGGATTTGAGTAGAAGTCTGTTGAATTGATATAGTTATATAACAATTCAGCTTTTTTAATGTTTTGTTTTTCAATTGCACTAAGACCACCGAGTTCAATTAACCATTCAAACACTAGGCCTGCCATATAGATACTATAGGTCGTCGGTGTATTAATCATAGATTGATTCTCGGCTTGCGTCTTCCAGTTAAAAACGGAAGGTGTTAATGGCGAAGCCACTTCTAATAAATCATCCCTAACAATCACAATGGTGAGACCTGCAGGGCCAATATTTTTTTGCGCACCAGCATAAATAACACCAAACTGGCTAATATCAACTGGTCTTGAAAGAATATGAGACGACATGTCGGCAACCACTGGAATCGTCTTAATAGATGGCATATCAAAATATTCAACACCATGTATGGTTTCATTGGAGCAAAAGTGAACGTATGAAGCTGAAGGGTCTATCTTCCAATCATTTAGATCGGGAGCTTTCGCGAACCCAATCGATTCAGAAGAGGCCGCAATAGACATATCACCAAAAGGAAGAGCGTCTTGATAAGTGCGTTTAGACCAATAACCACTCACAACATAATTAGCTTTTTTTCCATTGAGAAGGTTTAAAGGCACCATTGAATTTTGAGCAATCGCACCACCTTGAAGAAAAAGTACCTTGTAATTTTTAGGTACATTAAAAAGAGATCTAAAATCACTTTCCACTTTCTCAAAGATCGACATGTAATGCTTGCCACGGTGTGACATTTCCATCACAGATAATCCAGAGTCATGCCAATCAATCATCTCACCTTGTGCACGAAGCATTACTGACTTAGGTAATAC
>JAPLQN010000021.1 GCA_026399645.1 Candidatus Methylopumilus sp.
AAGGAACTGGGCTAGGATAAACGCCTGCAGCAATCAGTCCTGAGTAGTGCGCCATATCAACCATAAAATAGGCACCCACTTTTTTAGCAATGTGCGACATACGCTCCCAATCAAAACGCAAGGCATAAGCTGAAGCACCGCCAATAAGAAGTTTAGGTTTTGATTCTATCGCGAGCTTTTCCATGGCATCGTAATCAATCTCCTCATTAGCATTAAGGCCATAAGGGACGATTTTAAAAAGTTTGCCTGATAAGTTTGCAGGGGAGCCATGTGTTAAGTGTCCACCATCTCCTAGGCTCATACCCATTACAGTATCGCCAGGTTTAAGTATTGAGAAATAAACAGCCTGATTAGCTTGACTGCCTGAATGTGGCTGAACATTGACATATTCTGCGCCATATAATTTCTTTAGGCGATCGATCGCGATTTGTTCGACGTTATCTACAAATTCGCAACCGCCATAGAAGCGCTTACCAATATATCCTTCAGCGTATTTATTTGTGAGTTGGGAGCCTTGAGCTTCCATCACAGCAGGGCTTGTATAGTTTTCAGAAGCAATGAGTTCAATATGATCCTCTTGTCGCTTCACTTCCTGAGTGACTTGAAGTGCAATTTCTGGGTCCACAATACTTAATTTTTCAGCTTTGCTAAACATGTCTATATTTCCGCTATGTATTTAAAAAGATTAGAGATTTTTGTCTCAGAAAGTCAATATTTTATCATGGGTCTGACCTATCTTTCTTAATGAAGTTCTATCTTAGACAAAATCTAAAAGTTATAATCTTTCTACTAAATTGAAGAAGAGGTTTTGTATGCATTGGACTGATAGTCAAAGGATTGCTGAGGCTTTATACGACAAACATCCCGATATAGACCCCAAGACAATTCGATTTACTGATCTATACCAATGGATCTTAGATCTTGAGGGCTTTCAAGATGATCCTAATAAATGTGGGGAAAAAATTCTAGAGGCTATTCAGCTCGCATGGATTGAAGAGTCAGAATAAATTATGGCATCACTTCCCAAAGAGATTTTTAAAGCCTATGACATCCGGGGCATTGTAGGTGAAACCCTAACACCTGAATTTGTGGAAATCATTGGCCTTGCTATTGGAAGTGAAGCGATTGATCGCAAACAAAAAGATATCTGCATTGGTTTTGATGGAAGGCTTTCAGGCCCTGAACTATCGAACGCACTTATTCAAGGCATTCTTAAAACAGGTATCAATGTGATTAATCTAGGCATGGTGACAACGCCTATGGTTTATTTCTCTACATTCTTCCTTAATACCCAATCCGGCGTCATGGTCACATGCAGTCATAACCCGCCTGATTACAATGGCTTAAAAATGGTTTTAGGTGGCAACACTCTGTCGACAGAAGCCATACAAAAACTCTATACCCGCATAGAAAATGAAACCTTTTATAAAGGTCAGGGCTTAGAAAAAAAATATGACATTGCTAACGACTATATTGAAGCTATTAAAAATCATATTCATTTAAAACGTCCCATGAAAATTGTTATTGATTGTGGCAATGGTGTGGCAGGCGCTTTCGCTAAACAAATTTATGAGAGCATTGGTTGCTCCGTAGAAGAATTATTCTGTGATGTGGATGGCACATTTCCGAACCACCACCCTGACCCATCTGAGCCACATAACTTAAATGATGTGATAGCGCACCTTAAAAAAAGTGATGCTGAATTAGGTTTTGCATTTGACGGAGATGCCGATCGTCTAGGCGTTGTGACAAAAGATGGTCAAATCATTTATCCTGATCGACAACTTTTATTATTCGCAGAAGATGTATTAAGTCGAAATCCAAATGCGACGATTATTTTTGATGTGAAATCAACACGTAATTTATTTCAGTGGATTAAAGACAAAGGTGGCAAGCCTTTAATGTGGAAAACAGGGCACTCACTTATTAAAGCGAAAATGAAAGAGGAAAATGCAGTACTCGCTGGCGAAATGAGTGGACATACCTTTTTTAAAGAGCGTTGGTATGGTTTTGATGATGGTATTTACGCTGGTGTGCGACTTCTAGAAATTTTAAGTCGCTTTGATAATCCATCTGAAGTTTTAAATAATTTACCAAATAGTATGTGTACTCCAGAACTTCAAATTAAAATGAATGAAGGTGAGCCTCACGCTTTAATTAGAAAATTACAAGCAGAAGCAAAATTTGATAACGCATTAGAAATTATTAAAGTCGATGGATTGCGAGTTGAGTTCGAAGATGGATTTGGATTGATGAGAGCATCGAATACCACGCCTGTAATTGTATTAAGATTCGAAGCTGAAAATAAAATTGCACTGGAGAGAATTCAAAATACCTTTAGAATTATTTTATCCTTAGCATCTCCAAATTCTGTTTTGCCTTTTTAAGTAAGTAACAATTTAAATCCTGCAATCACTAAAACTAATGCTAATGCTTTTTTGATGGTATTAGCTGTATAAAACTTTATGCCGAGCGTCGTACCAATCAATGCACCTATCAAAGTAGCGCCAATAAATAGCGGCAATTGATCAGGTAAATTTTGCACTGACGAATAATTACCAAGCAAACCAAAGCTTGAATTAATTAAAATAAAAAGTGCTGTGATTCCTGAAGTTGTTTTAGTTGAACTCCACCCTAAAAATAAAATGAGCGGGGATAAAAAGATTCCACCACCTGTTCCAGTCAAGCCAGCTAAAAATCCAATACATGAGCCAATTATAACTGCCAAGAAAAACGGGGGCTTCTTGAGTTTTTTATCAATTTTATTTGATAGATTTGAAACAAGAGAAATGGCTGATATTAAAAGAATGATACCCACGATAGATTTATAGATATGATTAGGCGCATTTATAAAGCCGCCTAAAAATGCAAAAGGTATTGCACCTATGGCAATAGGCAATAAAACTTTAAAATCAAAAAAACCTTTTCGTATGTATCGCCAGCTCGTAAAAGTGGCAATAAAAATATTCATAACTAATGCGGTGGGTTTGATCACAGCACTTGGAATACTAAATAAGGACATGATCGCAATATAGATTGATGCACCCGCATGTCCCACAGATGTATATAGGACCGCGCCAAATAATAAACATAAACTAATCGCTAAATCGATCAATTCAAAGTGCATAAAGCCCCTTGTTTGTTGAAGTAAATTTTTTAAGTAGCTAATTATAAAGCGTTTAATAGATTTATCAGGGTAAAATACGCAACTATGCAAAATGCTACTCATTTAACGCCGCAAGCAATTAACAAATATCGCCCTTATTGGGCGAAGCGCTTTGGCACTGCTCCTATGCTACCTATGACACGTCAGGATATGGATGTATTAGGCTGGGATAGTTGTGACATTATTTTGGTGACGGGTGACGCTTATATCGATCACCCTAGTTTTGGCATGGCTTTAATTGGGCGGCTCCTAGAAGATCAAGGCTTCCGTGTGGGTATTTTGTCCCAGCCTGACTGGTCAAGTGCCGAACCATTTAAGGCACTTGGAAAACCTAACCTTTACTTTGGTATCACGGCCGGCAATATGGATAGCATGGTGAACCGATATACGGCTGACAGAAAGATTCGTTCCGATGATGCGTATACACCAGGTGCTATTGCTGGCAAACGTCCGGACCGAGCTGTGCTTGTCTATACGCAGCGTTGTCGTGAAGCATTTTCTGATGTGCCTTTAGTCATTGGCAGTATTGAAGCAAGTCTTCGTAGAATTGCACATTATGACTACTGGTCTGACAAAGTGCGTCGCTCGGTTCTTGTCGACTCTAAGGCTGATATCTTGTTATATGGTAATGCTGAACGAGCACTTATTGAACTTACACATCGCATCGCTGATGGCGAAAAGTTAGAAGATATTCAAGATATTCGAGGTACGGCATTCTTGCGTAAAAAAATTCCTGAAGGCTGGGAAGAAATAGCTTCCACACATCTTGATCGTCCCGGAAAAGTTGAAACACATGTCGACCCTTATGAAATGAAAATGGGCGCAGGCACTGATTGTGAAACTAACGCTAAATCGAGTGAAGAAAAATTACCTGATGGCATGCAGGTTATTAAGATAGTTAGAAAAACAAAAGCTGATCGAAATATGCAAGTCGTTCGTTTACCAAGTTTTGAGGAAGTGGTTGAAGACCCAATACTCTATGCGCATGCATCACGTGTACTTCATTTAGAAGCTAACCCAGGAAATGCGCGAGCACTTATTCAAAAACATGGTGATAGAGAAGTTTGGCTTAATCCCCCTCCTATTCCTCTCACTACAAAAGAAATGGATTATGTATACGACCTGCCTATGCAAGAAAACCACATCCTAGTTACGGAGATGCAAAAATTTCTGCATGGGAAATGATTCGCTTCTCAGTCAATATTATGCGCGGATGTTTTGGTGGGTGCACTTTCTGCTCTATTACAGAACATGAAGGTCGGATTATTCAGAGTCGTTCAGAGGAAAGTATCCTAAAAGAGATTGAAGAAATTAGAG
>JAPLQN010000046.1 GCA_026399645.1 Candidatus Methylopumilus sp.
CATAATAAGTACCGTTAGCTTTGTTACCAGTTCCGTTACCATATTTACCAAAACCCCATGCTTCATCAGAAACAACACCTGAAATTTTTGCTTGCAACCATTTATAATTCAAAGCACCGTAGAGTTCAGTGGTATTTGCATCAGGATTTTCCACTCCACTTGGACGAGCTAAAGTTCCTGGATACCAATATTGAAGAGCACCAATGTCAATACCGAAGCCAGAGTCTCCGAATGATTTGCGATAGCCACCATAGAGATCAATTTCAAGATTGCCTCCGGTCTGATAATTATTACCCGCACCATTGTAGTCATCTTTGAGCCAGCTGATATTTGAGCCCCAAGCGCCAAGATAAAAGCCACTTGAGTGTGTTAAATCAACACCACCTTGAATTGCTGGTTTACGATCTGTTTGAGTCAATCCGCGGAAAATATATTGGCTATAAAGACCAACGTTGTATGCAACTGTTAAATCTGATGCAGGGGCAACATCAGCTGCAAAAACAAATGAAGGTGCTGCAAGAGCTCCTAATACTGCTGTTGTAATAAGCAATCTGATGCAGGGGCAACATCAGCTGCAAAAACAAATGAAGGTGCTGCAAGAGCTCCTAATACTGCTGTTGTAATAAGCGATTTACGCATTTTTAAAACTCCTTAGTAAAAATTTCCTGAAAATAATGTGACTAAATTATTGTTATATTCACACAATGATATAAGCAATTACTGTGCCAACTCAGTTATTCTATTTAAAACAATGAGTTAGTCAAGACCACTATAGTTAGCGTTAGGACTGTATGCACTTAATGTGAGTTTAAATCTGATAAACTCTTGAATCATAAGGAAATTTACCATGATAAATAATGAAAAATTAAGTGAAATATCTAATAAAATCAGAGAGTTAGTGAAAGATTCACCCTTGCCTGATATTGAAAAAAATATCGATGCACTATTAAAGGGCATGTTCACTAAAATGGAGCTTGTCACGCGTGAAGAGTTTGATGTTCAAACAGAAGTTCTAAAACGTACGCGTCAAAAATTAGAAGAACTAGAAAAGAAACTATCCGAGATTGAGGCGCGTAAAAAATAATGACCTTTTGTTTCTTGTTACACTCTAGGCTATTAACATGCCTAAAACATCTTTAAAAACTCAATGCCACAGGACTTCATGACTGATCAAGAAAAAATACTCAGAAAACTTTTAGCTGAGCGTATTTTATTGTTGGATGGTGCAATGGGTACCATGATCCAACAACATAAACTCACCGAAGAGGATTATCGCGGTGGCAGTGATGGTCGTTTTGCGAAATTTTCAGGGCCAGAAGGTAAGCGTGAATTATTTCTTAAAGGCAATAATGAGCTATTAAGCCTCACTCAACCTCAAATTATTCAAGGTATTCACGAAGCTTATTTAGAAGCAGGCTCTGACATTATTGAAACTAATACTTTTGGTGCAACAGAAATAGCGCAAGACGATTATTCAATGTCAGATTTAGCATATGAAATGAACGTGGCGTCAGCCAAATTAGCACGCCAAGCGGTTGAAAAATATTCAACTCAAGATAAGCCGAGATTTGTAGCAGGTGCTGTTGGCCCAACTCCCAAAACTGCATCGATCTCACCCGATGTAAATGATCCAGCAGTTCGAAATATTACATTTGAAGAATTAAAAAATAGTTATTTCAATCAAGTGAAAGCACTGATTGAAGGTGGCGTCGACATTCTGTTAGTTGAAACAATTTTTGATACCTTGAATTGTAAAGCAGCTCTTTTTGCAATTGAAACATATTTTGAAGAAAACAAAATACGTTTACCAATTATGTTGTCAGGTACTGTGACAGACGCATCAGGTCGTATTTTATCTGGTCAAACAGTCGCAGCATTTTGGAACTCAGTGCGTCATGCGAAACCTTTGACGGTTGGCCTTAATTGCGCATTAGGCGCAGCACTTATGAGACCCTATGCAGAAGAATTATCTAAGATTGCAGATACCTATATTTGTATCTATCCAAATGCAGGTTTACCTAATCCGATGTCAGACACAGGTTTCGATGAAAAGCCTAAAGATACTTCATCACTATTAAAAGAATTCGCTACAAGTGGTTTTGTAAATATTGCTGGTGGTTGCTGTGGGACCACGCCAGAGCATATCAAAGCTATCGCAGATGAAATAAAAAATATCAAACCTCGAGAAATTCCAACTGTTGAAACGGTCACAAGACTTTCGGGTCTCGAATCATTTTTAATTAAAGATGATTCTTTATTCGTGAATGTGGGCGAGCGAACTAATGTGACAGGCTCAAAAGTATTTGCGAATTTAATCCTTAACGAGAAATTTGATGAAGCCTTATCTGTAGCGCGCCAGCAAGTTGAAAATGGTGCACAGATTATTGATATCAATATGGATGAAGGGATGCTAGATGCAGTGAAAGCCATGAAGCATTTCTTAAATCTTGTGGCATCAGAACCTGACATAGCACGGATTCCTATTATGGTTGATTCGTCGAAATGGGAAGTGATTGAAGCAGGCCTTAAATGCGTGCAAGGTAAATCCATTGTAAATTCAATTTCACTCAAAGAGGGTGAGGCTGAATTTATTCGACAAGCTAAATTATGTCGACGATATGGTGCAGCTGTCATCGTTATGGCTTTCGATGAAAAAGGACAAGCTGATACATTCCAAAGAAAAACAGAGATTTGTAAACGCGCTTATGATCTTCTAATTTCGGAAATTCATTTTCCACCTGAAGATATTATTTTCGACCCTAACATTTTTGCGATTGCGACAGGTATTGAAGAACACAATAATTACGCAGTTGATTTTATTAATGCCACAAGATGGATTAAAGAAAATCTTCCACATGCCAAAATCTCAGGTGGTGTATCAAATGTTAGCTTTAGTTTTAGAGGTAATGATGCGGCACGCGAAGCGATTCACACAGTCTTTTTGTATCACGCGATCAAAGCTGGATTATCCATGGGGATCGTCAATGCAGGCATGATGGGTGTTTATGACGACCTTGAACCTGAACTTAAAGAGCGCGTTGAAGACATCGTGCTTAATCGAAGACCAGATGCCACAGAAAGAATGATCGAAATTGCAGGGACTTTAAAGGGCAGTAAAAAAGAAGTTCAAACACTAAATTGGCGAGGCCTGGACAATGAACCGATTACTGTTAATAAAAGACTTGC
>JAPLQN010000050.1 GCA_026399645.1 Candidatus Methylopumilus sp.
CCTATCACAGAACCTAAGCTTGCATCATTGCCTTGTTTGCCACCAATAGTGACCTGGTACCATTCAGAACCGTCTTTATCAACCCCTAATACGCCGATATGGCCAATATGATGATGTCCACATGCATTCATACAGCCTGAGATATTAAGTTCCAACTCTCCAATATCATGAAGGTAGTCAAGATTATCAAAAGCTTCTTGAATGGAAGTTGCAATTGGAATACTTTTCGCATTAGCAAGCGAACAGAAGTCCCCACCAGGGCAACAGATAATATCTGTTAATAAACCTATATTAGGCGTAGCTAATTGATGTGCCTTCGCTTTTTCCCAAACCTTAAAAATATCTTGTAATTTAACATCCGCCAAAATGAGATTTTGTTCGTGCGATACACGAAGCTCACCAAAGCTATATTGCTCTGCAAGTTCAGCCACAATTCTCATTTGGTCTGACGTCGCATCACCTGGAGCTAAGCCATGCGGTTTTAGGGACAAGGTAATAGCTCGATAACCTTTTTGTTTGTGAAGATGGACAGAGCGTTTTGCCCAAGATGCAAAAGCTTTATTATTTTGAATAGCCTCATTAAAGGTATCATCTTGATCTTTTAATTCTTCATAAGGCATGGCTGTGAAAAATTTTGCAACGCGTTTTAATTCAGCTTCATTAATGGTATTTGGTGAATTTTTTAAATGATGCCATTCCGCTTCCACTTGTTTTTTAAATTCTTCAATACCTAAAGCTTTCGCTAAAATTTTAATGCGCGCTTTATAGATGTTGTCTCGCCTTCCATGGAGATTATAGACGCGAATAATAGCTTCGCAATAAGTAAGCACATGCTCCCACTCGAGGTGTTCACGGATAATAGATCCAAGAATAGGGGTTCTACCTAAGCCTCCACCCACCCATACACGAATAGCCATTTTGTGCTCTTGATCATAATAAAATTCAAGGCCAATATCGTGGGCTTGAACAATCGCACGATCTTGTTTACTCCCTGATACTGCAATTTTAAATTTACGCGGTAATAATGAAAATTCTGGATGGAAGGTGCTCCATTGCCTTAAGATTTCAGCAATCGCTCTTGGATCAATAATTTCATCAGGTGCCACACCTGCAAATTGGTCAGTCGTAATGTTACGAATACAATTACCTGATGTTTGAATAGCATGCATTTCAACTTTAGAAAGCTCTTCTAAGATATCAGGTGTCTCTTCCAACTTAGGCCAATTGAGTTGTAGATTTTGTCTCGTACTAAAGTGACCGTAACCTCGATCAAAGCGATCTGAAATGTCTGCTAACTTACGTAATTGTTTTGATGACAAAAGCCCATAAGGAACCGCAATACGAAGCATAGGTGCGTGACGTTGAATATAAAGACCATTTTGCAAACGAAGTGGTCTAAATTCATCATCGGTAAGCTTGCCGCTTAAGTAGCGTGATGTCTGATCTCGGAATTGTGCAACTCGCTCATTGACAATGGTTTGATCGATATTATCGTATTGATACATAATTTTTTTTAATACTTAATGAAAAATAAGTTTCTGGCCAACATAGATTAAGATTAAAGCCAATACATAGCGGACAGTTTGTTCGCTGACTCTAGAACTTAAATGACTACCAATATAAATACCTGGAATTGAGCCGATCAAAAGCACACCTAGAAGAGAGTAATCGACGGTGCCTAAACTGACATGGCCAAGTCCTGCAACAAGTGTCAATGGTACCGCATGCGCTATATCAGTTCCAACAATTTTTGTAATGCCTATTCTAGGGTAGATCAGTAATAAAGCTGTGACACCAAGTGCGCCTGCACCTACTGAAGTTAGGGTTACCATGCCACCTAGGACTAAACCTAAGAGAATAGTTGCGATTGCGATGGCATTATCTGATTTTAAAAGGGTGACTTTTGATCTTTCAATAAGATAAGGCCTAAAGATCACAGCGATAGAAGTGAGCAATAAGGCGATACCCAGATAAAATTTGATGATATCGACAGCCCCTGTGGATGTTATATCAATCTGTTTTAAATAGAACGTCGTTAAAATTGATGCAGGGATACTGCCAAACATGAGCCTTTTGACAATTTTCCAGTCAATATTGCCCAATTTACCATGAGCAAAAATACCAACAGATTTAGTCACTGATGCATAAAGTAAATCCGTGCCTACAGCAAGCGCTGGTTTAATATGGAAAAATAAAACAAGGATAGGCGTCATCAATGAACCACCGCCAACGCCTGTTAATCCAACAAGAAGTCCTACTATAAATCCTGATAATATAAACCCAATATCCATGACGACCCCCTATCAAAAATTAACTTTTTGGTGTTAAAGTGAACGTGAATATAGCAAATTTTGATATTATTAATTAATAATATAATATTCTACAGATATACCTTTTAGTTATATTGGAATAAAACATGAAGCTCCAACAGTTGCGCTGTATTCATGAGGTGGTCAAAAATGGTTTTAGCATCTCTAAAGCCGCAGAAGCTCTGCATACATCTCAACCAGGGGTTAGTAAACAAATCCAACTCTTAGAAGAGGAAGTGGGCCTCCATATTTTCTTAAGACATGGAAAGCGTTTAGTAGGCCTTAGCGAACCTGGGCAACATGTTTACCAGCGTATCAATGAAGTCATACGAGAAATCAAAAGCATCAAACAAGTCAGTGATGAGTTTAGTCAGTCGAGCTTCGGTGTTTTAACGATTGCGACAACACACACACAGGCGCGATATAAGCTCCCTAATGTTGTGCAAGCATTTATGAGTAAATATCCTGATGTCAAACTTAATATCCATCAAGGCAATCCTTCACAAGTAACTGATCAAGTCATTAAGGGCGAAGCTGATATTGGTATTGCGACCGAATCGATTAGTCAAAATAATAAATTATTCTGCATACCTTGTTATTCATGGAATCGCTGTTTAGTGATGCCAGCAAAGCATCCGCTTGCCAAAGAAAAAACGGTCACACTTACCAAACTCGCTACTTATCC
>JAPLQN010000001.1 GCA_026399645.1 Candidatus Methylopumilus sp.
AACCATTTTGCCTTGTTTTATATCTTCAATAATTTCAACTATCGGACGGATCATCTATTCTTTATTTTCTTTTGAGAATATTTTCAAGGTATCTAGCAATCAAGTCTACTTCAATATTAATTTCGCTACCCTTAGTTAGGCTTCCTAAATTAGTTTCCTTAAGGGTAAAAGGAATGATGTTTACTTTAAAGGTATCATTTTTGACTGAATTGACAGTAAGACTTACGCCATTTATCGCAACAGATCCCTTTTCGGCAATAAATTTCATTAGTTTTTTAGGGGGCTTGATTTCTAGAATCCAACATTGACTAGTAATTTTGATACTAGTAATTTTTGCTATGCCATCAATATGACCTGTTACAAAATGACCGCCTACTTTTCCATTGTATAAAACTGCACTCTCTAAATTCACTAGAGATTTTTCAGAAAAAGATATAGTTCTGCTTAACGTTTCTGCAGACACATGAAATATAAATTGATTTTTTTGTTTTTTCTGAATGGTAAGGCATACTCCATTGATAGATATACTATCTCCCAAGTTGCTTGCCTCAATTTTATTAGCCTCATAGGCGACAGTAATGCGGGCATCTTTTTTTAAAGATTCAATTTTTTTTATTAAGCCGACGGATTGAATTATGCCTGTGAACATAAGGTGATTTTATCAGATTAGAATGTATATCCCTGATAAAATAAACCAAATGTCTTTACTTAACAAATACCTGCCTTTTGAAGTTTGGATTGCTTATAGATATATAAAATTTAAGCAAAAAAATAGTTTCATATCTTTTATTTCAATGACAAGTATGGTTGGAATAGCTCTTGGAGTTTCAGCGCTCATTATTATCCTATCTGTTATGAATGGTTTTCAGGATGAGCTTCGAACGCGAATTCTTGGAGTGGCTTCTCATATTGAAATTACAAGCTCAAATAATACATTGACACATTGGGAGGATTTAACAAAAAAACTTCATAAATCTCCAGATTTAATAGGGTCAGCGCCTTATGTTGATGGCCAGGGCATGTTAGTTAGTGAATTCGGAAGTCAGGGCATTATGCTTCGAGGGATTTCTCCAGAACTTGAAGGTAATGTTGATGACCTGGAAAAGAAAGTTAAGGTTGGTAAGCTGTTTGATTTAAAACCTAATACATTTAATTTGATTTTAGGAATAGATGCTGCAAAGCAACTAGGTATTGTCGTTGGAGATAAAGTTAATATTTTAATTCCGCAAGGCTCTTATACGCCCGCAGGCACATTCCCTAGAATGCGACAATTTAATGTTGCAGGTATTTTTGAAATTGGGATGTATGAATATGATTCCGGTATGGCGTTGATGAATATAGAAGATGCTCAGAAATTTCTTCAAATGAACGATGCTGTTTCAGGGGTTAGGGTAAAGACTGATGATCTTTTTTTGGCACCTTTAGTGGCAAAAAGACTATCAGACAGCCTTTCGGATTCAGGTGTTTTTTATGTCAGCGATTGGACAAAAAAGCATGCGAATTTTTTCGCAGCTGTTCAAATGGAAAAAAGAGTGATGTTTATAATTCTGATGCTAATCATTGCGGTTGCGGCATTTAATATTGTTTCTACCTTGGTGATGGCGGTAACTGACAAAAGATCAGACATTGCAATTCTTAAAACATACGGAGCAAAACCCAAAAGTATCCTATATATATTTATCATTCAGGGTTCTTTGATAGGCTTAATCGGGACTGTCAGCGGGGTATTTTTGGGAACTGTTGTTGCATTAAATATTCATTCGATCGTGCCTTTTATTGAGCATTTATTCAACGTTCAATTTTTATCCAAGGATATTTATTATATTTCTGAAGTACCTTCCAAGCTTTTGTTTAGCGATATAAGTGCTATAGCCTTTATCTCGATTTTGTTATCTATTGTTGCCACAATTTATCCAAGTATAAAAGCTTCTAACACTTCACCTGCTGAGGCGTTAAAGCATGACTAAAAACTTACTCATAGCTTGTAAAGACTTATCTAAAACATTTCCTAGTCTAGATCAAGAAATTATTAAAAAGTTAAATCTTAATATCAATGAAGGTGATCATACAGCTATTATTGGCGTTTCCGGGTCTGGCAAAAGTACACTTCTTCATCTCATGGCTGGACTTGAAAAGGCCTCATCTGGACAGATAGAAATTTTAGATCAAGATATCTCACTTTTAAATCAAAATGAATTGGGAGTTTTGAGAAATACACATTTAGGCTTTGTGTATCAATTTCATCATTTGCTCAGTGATTTTAATGCCATTGAAAATGTTGCAATGCCTTTATTAATAAGACGATATGCATACAAACAGGCTTTTAAGGAAGCTGAGGCACTATTGAAAAAAATAGGTTTAGGTAAAAGGCTAACTCATAAACCATCCGAATTATCTGGGGGCGAAAGGCAGAGAGTTGCAATCGCGAGATCTTTAATTACTAAGCCAAAGTGCATTCTTGCAGATGAGCCCACAGGAAATTTAGATGGAAAAACAGCACATTTTGTATTTGATTTATTGCTTGATTTAGCGAAAGAGAATCGTTCAACTCTAGTCTTGGTAACTCATGATATTCAGCTAGCATCAAAATTAAAGTTTCAATATAAATTAAATCAAGGAAAGCTTAAAAAGACATAAGTTGATTTAAGCAATTAACCAAATATTAAGATAGAATAACGCTCATAAAACATTTGGAGAATTAGATATGTGGGAAATTATTTTAGCCGCTGGATGGCCGATTTGGCCGCTCATTTTCGCATCAATCATTGCTCTAGCAATTATTGGCGAGCGATTTTGGTCTTTAAGGGTTGAAATTATTGCCCCAAGCGATCTGCTCCCTGAGGTTCAGAACTTATTGAATCAAGGCACCATAAAAAAAGATGTCATCGCAAAAATTAAAGAGCATTCTCTTTTAGGTGAAATTTTTGCAAGTGCTCTTGTCAATTCAAATACATCTGCAGCTCATATTAAAGAAGCTATCGAAGAGTCAGGCAGAGCAGTGAGCTTCAAGCTTGAAAAATACCTATCAACACTTGGTACAATTGCGGCAGTTGCCCCTCTTTTGGGTCTCTTGGGCACAGTAATAGGTATGGTTGATCTTTTTAGTTCATTCACAAACAGTGGCCATGATGTGGCTATATTTGCAAGAGGCATTTCAGTGGCCCTCTATAACACAGCAGCAGGTATTGTTGTGGCAGTTCCAGCTATGATTTTTTATCGTTTTTTTAGATCTAAAGTAGATGATTTAATCTTTGATATGGAGCAACAAGCTCTTAAGCTGATTGAATCTATGGGCGTTCGTAAATAAATAAATAATTAGGATTGCATATGAATTTTCAACGAGGAAAAAAACACGAAGAGATGGAATTAAACTTAGTTCCTTTAATCGACGTTTTATTAGTTATTATTATTTTCCTTGTCGTAAGTACAACTTTCTCTAGATTTAGTGAATTGAAAATTAATCTTCCTACTGCTGAAGCTAATAGCCCCGATAAGAAACCTAACGTTATTAATGTGTCTATTTCAGCTGAAGGTGTTTACGCCATAAATGACAACCCCCTTCCTAATAAAAGCCTTGAATCTATTATTGCGGCCTTAAAAAATTCGGCAAAAGGCGAAAAAGAAATTCCGGTAATTATTAATGCAGATGCACAATGTGAGCATCAGTCCGTCATTAACGTCATGGAAGCCTCAAGACAAGCAGGGTTAACACATATTACATTCTCAACAAAAGTTAACTAAACTCAAAAAGTTTTAGTTTTTCTTGGCCTAATGGCAAAAAATATTAAAAAAATAACTGCATCACAGCCAATTAATTTTAGATATCTTTATAAAAGATTGTTTAAATATACTTGGCAACATAAGTTTATTCTATCTTTAAGTTTAGTTTCATTGATTGTGCTGTCATTAACTAATACAGCATTTCTCGCTATTATTAAAAAAATTACTGATCAGGGATTTGGGTCGGAAATTGCAGATAAACAAACTTCCTTAGCTTTACTTCTTCTTTTGGTTATGTCGATAAGAGCCTTGTCAGGGTTATTTTCGAGTTATTTTATGAAATCAACTTCACTGAAGGTTGTTGAAAGTCTTAGGTCTGATCTATTTAAGAAAATTATGATGTTGCCCATGAATTTTTTTGACAAAAATTCATCAAGTCACATTGTCTCTAAATTAAATAGCGATGTTCAGCAGCTCTCAAATGTGATTTCAGATATAGGATTTAATCTCATTAAGGACGGAATAAGTTTTATTGGGATAGTTTGCTATATGATTTATTTGGACTGGAAACTTACACTAGTATTTTTATTGTTAGCTCCAATCTTGGCCTATTACCTTAAAATAATGTCTCCAAGGCTTAGAGCTGCAGGAACAATTTCGCAGAATGCAAATGGGGAGTTAATCATGGCCTCTGATGAGGCTATAGCTGCACAAAGAATCGTTAAAATATTTGGAACGGGTCAATACGAAGTTAGTCGATTTAATAAAATTTCAGAAAAAATAAGGAAAATCCAAGCAAAGCTCATAAGAATTGCATCTTTAAATTCTTTTACAGTAGAAATTTTAGCGGGCGTTGCATTATCGGGAATTGCCTTTTATTCATTTGGTAAATTTTCAGCAGGACAATTTGCTGCTTTTTTTGCTGCTTTGTTGATGATCATTGCCCCAATTAAAAGCTTAACCTCAATAAATGACAAAATTCAAATTGCTATAGCAGCTGCTAAAAGTGTATTTGGATTGATGGATGAACCCTCAGAAATCGATCGTGGTTCAAAATTAATTAATCGGGCAAAAGGACATATAAAAATATCTGACTTAACATTTAAATATCAAAATAGTAAGCTCAATATTCTCGAAGGCATCAATTTGATTATTAAGCCTGGTGAGAAAGTAGCGCTTGTTGGTAAATCAGGCGGAGGAAAAACAACGCTTATTAATTTATTGCCAAGATTTTATCAAATTGATCAAGGTAAAATTTTTTTAGATGGTATTAATATTAATGATTTAAAGTTAAAAAATCTGCGTAGTCAGTTTTCATTGGTAAGCCAAGATACAATTTTATTTAATGACACAATAATGAACAATATAGCTTATGGCAATTTAGAAAGACCAGTAAGTTTAGAGGAAGTTAAAAAAGCTGCTATCGCAGCAAATGCTTGGGAATTTATTGATCCCCTTCCGAATAAACTAGACCATGAAATCGGCGATAGGGGGGTTAGGCTGTCTGGAGGACAAAGACAAAGAATTTCAATTGCCCGTGCAATTTTAAAAAATGCACCAATACTACTTCTTGACGAAGCAACTTCAGCACTTGATTCTCACTCAGAAAAATATGTTCAGTCAGCCTT
>JAPLQN010000066.1 GCA_026399645.1 Candidatus Methylopumilus sp.
CAGAGTCATGCCAATCAATCATCTCACCTTGTGCACGAAGCATTACTGACTTAGGTAATACGGCAGGACCTGCTGAAAAGTTATAAGTACATTTCATGATGAATTAAAAGCTATTCCTCTAGATCAACGTCAGCTTCTACAATCTTCTCGAGGCCTGATAATTTTTCGTTCTCACCTAAATTAATTAATGTGACACCCTGTGTCGCACGACCTAATTCACGAATTTCACTTACACGTGTTCGGATGAGTACCCCACCTGTCGTAATTAACATAATTTCATCTTCGTCGTTAACAAGTTTTGCAGCAACAACAAGGCCATTACGTTCACTCACTTGAATCGCTTTAACCCCTTGTGTGGCCCGACCAGAATGTCTAAAGTCAGATAAAACAGTGCGTTTTCCATAGCCATTTTCAGTTGCAACGAGCATAGATTGTTGATCATCGCTTGCGATGAGAAGGGATAGTACTTGTTGGTCTTCTTGTAATTTCATACCACGAACACCTCGGGTATTTCGACCCATACTCCGCACATCTTCTTCGTCAAACCAAACAGCTTTACCGCCATTTGAGACTAAAACAATATCGTTGGATCCGTCAGTAATTTCAGCGCCAATTAAAAAGTCATTATCATCGAGATTAATTGCGATGATGCCTGACTTACGTGGATTTGAAAAATCTGTAAGCGGCGTTTTTTTAACTGTACCTAATGCAGTGGCCATAAAAATATAATGCTTATCATCAAATTCTTTAATAGGAAGAATCGCATTAATTTTTTCACCCTCTTGGAGCGGGAATAAATTAACAATAGGTTTACCACGACTTGTGCGACTGCCCTGTGGGACTTCGTAAACTTTTAACCAATACACCTGTCCACGACTTGAAAAACATAGAATATTATCGTGTGTATTTGCTACAAACATTTTATCGATAAAATCATCATCTTTTGTCGTTGCTGCTTGCTTGCCTCTGCCACCTCTTTTTTGGGCACGATACTCATCTAATACTTGTGATTTAATATAGCCTGTATGAGAAAGTGTGACTACAACATCCTCAGGAGTAATTAAATCTTCAGTGGATAAATCTAAAGCATTCTCTACAATTTCACTTCGACGTTTATCACCATATTGATCTTTAATCGCTTTCAATTCATCGACGATAATTGCAGTGACTCTTGCAGGTGTTTCTAAAATATCAAGGAAATCTGTAATAACATTCATAATCTCTTTATATTCATTAACAATTTTTTCTTGTTCTAACCCTGTTAAGCGTTGTAATCTTAATTGCAGAATTTCTTGTGCTTGAACATCTGATAACTTATAGCCTGAATCAGTCAATCCAAATTCTTTAGACAATCCTTCAGGTCTAGAAAACTCCATTGCAGCACCATTCAACATAGCCTCTACAACAGAAGATTTCCATGTGCGCGCTATCAATTCTTTCTTAGCATCTGGCGGTGTTGGAGCAGCCTTGATGATTTTAATCATTTCATCGACGTTAGCTAATGCGACTGCTAAACCTTCTAACATGTGGCCACGTTCGCGTGCTTTTCTTAATTCAAATACAGTTTTTCTTGTGGTAACTTCACGACGGTGCCTTAAAAAGGCATCTAAAATTTGTTTTAAGTTAAGAAGTTTTGGCTGGCCATCAATAAGCGCTACCATGTTCATACCAAAACTATCTTGAAGCTGTGTTTGCTTATAAAGATTATTTAAAATAACATCAGGATTCTCTCCGCGCTTTAATTCAATCACAACACGCATACCTGATTTGTCTGACTCATCCCTTAAATCTGAAATGCCTTCAATCTTTTTATCGTTTACAAGTTCAGCAATCTTTTCGATGAATGTTTTTTTGTTAACTTGATACGGAAGTTCATCAACGATTAATGCTTCACGGTTACCTTTATCGAGCTTTTCAACGTGCGTTCTTCCCCGCATAACAACACGACCACGACCTGTTCTGTAGCCTTCTTTAACGCCTGAAGTGCCATAAATGATACCGGCTGTAGGGAAATCTGGTGCTGGTATTAATTTAATCAATGCATCAATCGAGGACTCAGGTTTTTCTAGCAGTAATAAACACGCATCTACAACTTCATTTAAATTGTGAGGTGGAATATTGGTCGCCATGCCCACAGCAATCCCAGAGCTTCCGTTGATAAGAAGATTTGGAATACGCGCCGGCATAATAAGAGGTTCTTGTTCAGAGCCGTCATAATTAGGACCGAAATTTACTGTATCTTTATCAATATCTTCTAAAAGCTCATGTGCAATTTTAGACATACGGATTTCCGTATATCTCATAGCAGCAGCATTATCGCCATCCACTGAGCCAAAATTTCCCTGACCATCGACTAACATATATCGCAAGCTAAAATCCTGCGCCATACGAACAATCGTATCGTACACAGCTGTATCACCATGTGGATGGTATTTACCAATCACATCACCAACAATACGCGCTGATTTTTTGTAAGGTTTATTAAAGTCGTTATTAAGCTCATGCATCGCAAAAAGTACACGACGGTGAACAGGCTTTAATCCGTCTCTGACATCTGGAAGTGCACGTCCAACAATGACGCTCATGGCGTAGTCAAGATAAGAGCGCTTCATCTCATCTTCAAGGCTGATTGGGATGGTCTCTTTAGCAAATTGATTCATAGGATTTAGATCGATAATTTAAGTAGAAAACTACCCAAATTTTAGCATGCAGCAGGGCTGTATTTATGCCCTGCTAAAGGTATTTTTTAGGGCGAAAGACTAGACAAATCAGCTTTTAGGTCCTCTATATCCTCAAGGCCTACAGCGATTCTAACAAGATTGTCCTTGATGCCAGCTTTTTGACGCTCTTCAGGGCTAACTCTTGAATGTGTCGTTGTTGTCGGATGTGTAATTGTAGATTTAACATCCCCTAAATTAGCAGTAATCGAGATCAATCGAGTTGAATCAATTAAGCGCCATGCCTCTTTTTGCCCACCTTTTACCTCAAAAGACACAATAGCTCCGCCCGTTTTTTGCTGTGTTAAAGCAAGTTTATGCTGCGGATGAGAGGCTAATCCGGGATAGTAAACACGATCGATCTGGGGCTGCGACTCAAGCCAAGAGGCTAAATGAAGTGCATTCTTAGAATGAGCGTCCATGCGAACAGATAACGTTTCTAAACCCTTTAAAAAAACCCAGGCATTAAATGCGCTCATTGTAGGTCCTGCTGACCTTAGGAATTGATAAATCGGCTCTATCGTTTTTTTATCTGCTAATACTGCGCCTCCTAAACAACGCCCTTGTCCATCAAGATACTTAGTAGCAGAATGAATAATAATGTCGGCGCCCAATAACAAAGGTCTTTGAAGCGCAGGCGAACAAAAACAATTATCCACAATCAATTTAATATCTTTTTGATGTGCAATTTTTGAAAGAGCTTTGATGTCGGTCACTTCAGTCAATGGATTAGACGGGGTCTCTACAAAAAAAAGTTTTGTGTTTTTTTGAATAGCATCTTCCCACTCATTAAGATTGGTGAGCGATACAAAAGTAATTTCTAAACCCCAGCGCTTTAAAATATTACTAAAGAGTTGTACGGTAGTACCAAAAATACTTCGAGAGGCCACGATATGTTCCCCAGTGGAACATAGGCCCATAATGATTGCCAAAATAGCTGACATGCCACTTGAAGTCGCTACACATGCTTCACTACCTTCCATAGCTGCGAGGCGATCTTGAAACATTGTGACTGTAGGATTCGTAAAGCGAGAATAGATATTGCCAGGCTCAGTACCGGCAAATCTAGCAGCAGCTTGGGCAGATGAATCAAACACATAGCTTGAAGTTAAAAAGATAGCTTCAGAATTCTCACCAAACTCAGATCGTAATGAGCCAGCTCGAATCGCTTGTGTATCATATTTCCATGTATCGTTATTCATAATCTGTTACCTTTTTTTGGGCACAAAAAAACCCGTTTCACAAAAAACTAAAACGGGACAGACCTCGCTTTAGCTGTATTTTTAACGCGCCCGCAAGCTGAGAAATAACTTTATCACTCAAATCAGCGCAGTTCAAATTATGCACGATAAAAAAAATACGTCAAGAAATGCTTATCATTAAACTGCTTCTTCATCTTTAATTAAATTTAAATCCATTTGTATGCTGCCATTTGATGGCTTATCAGACATATTAGAATCAGCACGAAGTGTTTCGATGTTTTTTAAATAATATTCATCAATATCGCCTGTAATATATTTGCCATCAAAACAAGAGGCATCAAATTTTTTAAGTTTTGGATTAATCGATGCAATGTTCTCAATAAGCGCGTCAAGGTCTTGATAAATTAATTCATCTGCACCAATTTCTTCTCGAATTTCCTCGTCTGTTTTATTGGGTGCTAGTAATTCGTTGCGTGATGGCATATCAATACCATAAACATTAGGAAATCTTACAGGTGGCGCTGCCGAGACTAAATAAACTTTTTTAGCGCCCGCCTCTCTAGCCATCTGAACAATCTCTTTTGATGTTGTGCCTCGAACAATCGAATCATCTACCAAAAGCACATTCTTATCTTGGAATTCTATTTTGATAGGATTAAGTTTTTGTCGTACTGATTTTTCTCTTAATGCTTGACCAGGCATGATAAACGTACGACCGATATAGCGATTTTTAATAAAACCTTCACGATAATCTAGACCTAATTCGAGTGCGAGCTGTAAAGCACTTGGCCTACTCGTATCAGGAATAGGGATTACAACATCGATATCTAAATGAGCCCATGCTTTTTTAATTTTTTTCGCTAATGTCTTACCCATATTAAGTCGTGTTTGATAGACTGAAATACCATCGATTACAGAGTCAGGTCTTGCAAGATAGACGTACTCGAATATACACGGATGATGATTAGGTTCAGCGCATTGTTTAGAATAAAAATTACCATTCATATCAATGAAGACTGCTTCACCCGGCTCTACATCCCTTACTAATTTAAATCCTAATACATCAATTGCAACACTTTCAGATGCCACCATGTATTCAACACCTTGTGGAGTTTCATGTTTACCGATTACAAGTGGCCGAATACCGTGGGGGTCTCTAAATGCAAGAAGTCCAAAATTAGCAATCATTGAAACTACAGCATATGCTCCTTTGCATCGCTTATGAACCGAAGTGACAGCATCGAAAACAACGTCGCTATTAAGTAAAGTGCTCTTTGCTGATTGCTCAATTTCATGAGCCAACACATTAAGTAAGACTTCTGAATCTGATGTGGTATTGATATGGCGAAGGTCTTGTCTAAAAATATCTTCTTTAAGCTTTTCGGCGTTCGTTAAATTACCGTTATGACCTAAGACAATTCCAAAGGGTGAATTTACATAAAATGGTTGGGCTTCTGCAGCTGAGGAGGAACCTGCTGTAGGATAACGGACATGTGCAATACCTGCATTACCGATAAGATTTCGCATGTGGCGTGTATGAAATACATCTTTCACAAGACCATTATTTTTATGCATGAAAAAAGTATTGCCGTCACAGGTGACAATACCAGCAGCATCTTGACCCCGATGCTGGAGAACTAATAAGCCATCATAGAGTAGCTGA
>JAPLQN010000044.1:0-2559 GCA_026399645.1 Candidatus Methylopumilus sp.
TATGGGTTTAATGACAAAGAAAGCACGAGACATTGGTCATAATCCTCAATCAGGTGAGGGCGGTATGATTGAAGTATTAGATCGATACCCACAAGCTAAAAAAGTGCTTATACACATCAATAATACAAACCCAATTTTACGAGAAGATTCAAAAGAGCGTGCAATCTTAACTGAGCATGGTATCGAAGTTGCTTACGATGGTATGGATATTGTTTTATAAAAGGATTTGTTAGACATGGATAAAATTTGGACAAGAGCAGAGTTTGAAGAAAAGCTTCGTGAGAAGGGAAAGGGTTATCATATTTACCATCCTTTCCATGTCATGATGTACGAAGGAAAGCTCACTAAAGAACAGCTCCAGAGTTGGGTCTTAAATCGCTTTTATTATCAAACTGGTATTCCGCTTAAAGATGCAGCCATTCTTTCTAACTGTCCCGATGTTGAAGTCAGAAAGCAATGGATAGTACGGATCACTGATCATGATGGTGTGGATGATACAGTGGGTGGAATTGAAGCTTGGATTAAATTAGGTGAAGCAGTTGGCTTAACGAGAGAAGATGTCACTTCTTTAAAGCATGTTAGTCCTGGTGTTCGTTTCGCAGTCGATGCTTATATCAATTTTGCAAAACAAAGACCATGGCAGGAATCAGTGTGCTCATCACTTACTGAATTATTTGCACCTCACATTCATCAACAACGTATCAGTTCATGGCCTGAAGTCTATCCTTGGATTAACGAATCTGGACTTTCTTATTTCAAAAAACGCTTAACGGAAGCAAGGCGCGATGTAGAGCAAGGTCTCTCTGTAACACTAGATTATTTTAGTCAGTCTCGCGCGATGCAAGAGCGTGCATTAGACATTCTTCAATTTAAACTCAATGTGCTATGGGTGATTGCAGATTCTATTATGCTCGCCTCTTCAAATATTAAAGTTGAAGATCGCGATTATCTAAGGCAGCCTGTATTCTAATCATGACGATTGAACACCAAGACATTTTAAAGATTGCAGCACATCACAGATTTCAGTGGGAAGAAGCGCAGCAGTCTCATGTTATTTTATTCCCCGAGGGCATGGTCAAACTCAATGGAAGTGCGGGCGAAGTTTTAAGTTTGGTTGATGGAAAAAACTCAATCGATCAAATTATCAGTGCTCTAAAAGAAAAATTTAAAGATGTCGAAGGTATCGAAAAAGATATTTTATCTATGATTCAATTCGCTTTAGATAAAGCGTGGATTGAAAAAGCTAATTAAGGGGAAATACGATGGCAATACAAAATAATGGGGTAGCAGCATCTGTCACACATACACAACCTTTATGGCTATTAGCTGAAATCACATATCGATGCCCACTCCATTGCGCTTTTTGTTACAACCCTACTGATTATGATAAACATACACAGAGTGAATTATCGACAGAACAGTGGATTAATGTCTTACGTGATGCAAGAAAATTAGGCGCACTTCAATTGGGTATTTCAGGCGGCGAGCCCCTGCTTCGTGATGATATTGAAGATATTGTGATAGAAGCAAAAAAATTAGGCTACTACAGCAATCTTATTACTTCAGGTGTTGGCTTAACCGAAAAAAGAATTCAGGCATTCAAAGAGGGCGGATTAGACCATATTCAACTCTCAATGCATGACATTACTGAAGAAATTAATAACTTCATCACAAACACCAAAACATTTGAATTGAAGAAAAAAGTCGCAGCGATGATCAAGAGCCATGGCTATCCTATGGTACTCAACGTTGTGATCCATCGCTATAACATTGGCCATATCAAAGAAATCCTAGAGATGGCTGAAGCTCTGGGCGCTGATTATGTTGAATTAGCTAATACGCAATATTACGGTTGGTCGCTTGTAAATCGTAATCAATTAATGCCCACTAAAGAGCAAATTGATCACGCAGAAAAAGTCACCAATGAATTTAGAGAAAAAGTTGGCAACAAGATGAAAGTTTTCTTTGTCGTGCCTGATTATTTCTCAGATCGCCCAAAAAAATGTATGAATGGATGGGGTGAGGTCTTTATGATTGTCACTGCAAATGGCGATGTACTACCTTGTCATTCAGCACGCGTATTGCCTAATATGGAATTCCCAAATGTGAAAGATAAAGGCCTCATGTGGGCATGGCAAGATTCTCCAGCATTTAATCGATATCGAGGGGACAGTTGGATGAAAGAGCCTTGCAGAACTTGTCCTGAAAAAGAAAATGATCTAGGCGGTTGCCGTTGCCAAGCATTCCTTTTATCAGGTGATGCAGAGAGTGCTGACCCAGTATGTAGTTTGTCGCCCAATCATCACATCATAGAAAAAGCGATTGAAGATGCTAAAAATCCTGTTCTTCAATCGCAACCGATTCTTTTTAGAAATGATAAAAATTCTAAGAAAATTCTCTCTGGCGAAGCGAATGATTTAATTAAAGACTTTCACGCAACACCTTAAAATCTTTTAGTTTCATCTTTCCTCTATAATCTAAAACTATGAACTCATCTCATATGGTGCGTGTATTTGTATTGGCTAGCTTGGCTGCATTAGCCCCTTTTGCTATTGATAC
>JAPLQN010000044.1:2581-3005 GCA_026399645.1 Candidatus Methylopumilus sp.
GACTAATGATTTAGAGACAAACCCTCACGCTATTCAGCAAAGCCTTACCCTTTATTTATTTCCTTATGCATTGATGACTTTATTTCATGGTGCTATTTCTGATGCGATTGGTCGCATTGATACAATCAAAATTGGCTTAGGTATTTTTATAGTTGGTTCTCTCTGTGCTGCATTTGCAACGAGTGTAGAAATATTATGGCTGGGTCGAATTTTGCAAGGTATAGGTGGAGGAGCAGGTAATGTGGTTGCTCGCGCTATGGTGCGTGATTTATTTGAGGGCCCAGAAGCGCAACGTGTTATGGCGACTATACAAATGCTGTTTGGTATAGCACCTGCAGTAGCACCTATGATTGGGGGCCTTCTTTTAGGTATTCATTGGCATAGCATTTTTATATTCTTAGCGATCTATGCATCTATTTCATTA
>JAPLQN010000080.1 GCA_026399645.1 Candidatus Methylopumilus sp.
AAAAAAGTAGATATGGTGACAGCACTTCATGCATGCGATACAGCCACAGATGATGCCATTCTTTTTGGACTTAAAAAGGAGGCGCAATATATTGTGCTCATTCCTTGTTGTCAGGCAGAGGTGTCAAAAACTTTACGATCTGAGAAATCAGATCAACTAAAATATACATTATCTGAATTATGGCGACATCCCATGCATACAAGAGAATTTGGAAGTCATCTCACGAATGTATTAAGATGCTTACTGCTAGAAGGTATGGGTTACAAGGTCACAGTCACTGAGTTGGTAGGCTGGGAACACTCCATGAAAAATGAACTGATCATGGCTGAGAATATTCATCAGCCTAAAAAAATTGCATTAGATCGATTAGAAGAAATTCTAAAAACATGTCATCTAGAGTCTTTAAAATCTAGATTTTTACCTATCATTTAAAAAAAGGAGAGCGGTATGCGTTTTGTTTTAAGTTTTATTTGTTTGATTACAACGTCACTCAGTTTTGCAGCACATAAAATCCCTGCGTTCACTGGACCTGATTTCACTGGCGTTTATCAATGTAACGGACTGGATATGCATGAAGGCGAATACAAGGGCAAGGTAACATTAAAGTTAAAAAAAGAGCATAGCCAAGCTCAATATGGAAGTTATGACTTTTTACTCGAGGTACCTGGTTATGGTAAATATCCAGGCCATATGGCAGCAAATGGCTTAAGTGCTGCCATGCACTTTGCATTAGAAAATCAATCGACTCATGATTTTGGTACAGGCATTTCACAGTTTAGTAAAAATGCAAAAGGACAATGGCAATTCCATAAGTTTTATTTTGAACCACAATTTAAGGGTGGTAATTCAGGGTTTGAAGATTGCGTGAAGCAGTAATTTTTAAATTGTGAGTGAGTCATTAAAAAACAAAGATAAAAATTTAGCGATTGAAGCATCAAGACAAGCTCGATTAGAAAGCCTGCTACCTATTGATTTTCCGGAAGCACTTCCAGTCTCACAAAGAATTAAAGAGATTAATGAAGCGATTCTTAACCATCAAGTTGTGATCTTGTGTGGTGAAACAGGATCAGGTAAAACCACACAACTCCCTAAGCTATGTCTTCATTTAGGCCGCGGTATCAAAGGCCTCATTGGGCATACACAACCTAGACGTCTTGCGGCGAGATCAGTGGCCTCTCGTATAGCATCGGAACTAAAATCACCTTTAGGCGATGTCGTTGGCTTTAAGATTCGATTCGCAGATAAAGTGTCTCAACAAACACTCATTAAAGTGATGACTGACGGCATTCTCTTAGCTGAGACACAAACCGACCCGGACCTTAAAAAATACGACACCATTATTATTGATGAAGCCCATGAAAGAAGTCTTAATATTGATTTTCTTTTGGGTTACTTAAAGCAACTAACTCTTAGACGTCCTGATTTAAAAATTATTATTACCAGTGCGACCATAGATGTGGAGAGCTTTTCTAAACACTTTAATCATGCACCGATTATTGAAGTCTCAGGTAGGACATATCCCGTTGAGATTCGCTATCGACCCTTAGAAGTAAAAGACGAAGACGACCAAGTAGAAAAAATTGAAGAGGCTATTCTTGATGTGGTAAAGGATTTCTCAAAAGCAGGAGGAGACACCCTAATATTTTTACCAGGCGAGCGTGAAATTCGAGATATCGCTGAATTTCTAAAAAATAAATTGCCACCGTATTACGAAATCCTTCCGCTTTTTTCTAGGCTTTCCAATGAAGAGCAACAAAAAATTTTTAGAGGTTCAAATGGACGACGTATTATCTTGTCTACCAATGTTGCTGAAACATCACTGACTGTCCCTGGTATTAAATATGTCATAGATCCTGGCATTGCGAGAGTAAATCGCTATAGCACCAGAAATAAAGTTGAACAATTACAAATTGAAAAAATTTCTCAAGCATCAGCTAAGCAACGAAGCGGTCGATGTGGGCGTGTCTCTGATGGTATTTGTGTAAGGCTCTATTCAGAAGATGATTTTAACGCGAGACCTTTATTTTTAGATCCTGAAATTTATCGATCATCACTCGCATCCGTTATTCTAAAAATGGCTTCGCTCCATTTGGGCGATGTATCACAATTTCCTTTTATTCAGCCACCCAGCAGACGATTCATTCAAGACGGTTATTTATTGTTGCAAGAATTAGGCGCTGTGGATGATCAATATGAGTTAACAATCATAGGTCGTGATCTAGCTAAACTTCCTATGGATCCAAGATTAGGTCGCATGCTGCTTCAGGCAAAAAAAGAAAATGCACTATCTGAACTTCTAATTATTGTGAGTGCGTTGAGTATCCAAGATCCAAGAGAAAGGCCTTTGGATAAAAAAGCCGAAAGTGAAGCAGCACAAGTTCGATTCTTTGACGAAAAATCTGATTTTGTATCTTTTTTAAAACTTTGGGCATTTTTTGATGAGGCCATTCAGAAGAAGACAACACAAAACAATTTAAGAAAACTTTGTCATGCACATTTCTTGTCTTATCTGAGAATGCGTGAGTGGCGAGATTTGCATGAGCAAATTCGAGAACTCATTTTAGACATGAATTATAAAGAGAATGATAAGCCGGCTAATTATGTCCAAACTCACCGATCGATACTCGCAGGGCTTTTAGGTAATATTGGCATCAAAGCACTAGAAGATGATTCATACGTGGGCGCTCGAAATATTGAATTTTACTTGTCCCCAGGATCAAACATTAAGAGGAGAAGATCGAAATGGGTGATGGCAGCAGATCTTGTAGATACGACAAAACTATATGCGAGAACAGCGGCTGAAATCGATGTGGAATGGATTGAATCTTTAAGCTTACATTTAGTAGAACATCACCATACAGATCCTTATTGGGATACTAAGTTATCTCGCGTGAATGCGCATGAAAGAATTACACTCTATGGATTAACGATTGTGCCTAAGCGCAATGTGCACTTTGGGCCGGTCAATCCAGAAATCGCACGCGAAATATTTATTAGACAAGGCCTAGTCTCAGGTGGCTACGTTTCAAAAGGATTGTTTTGGAAACATAATCAGGACCTCATTGAAGAGGTTGAGCTCTTAGAACATAAAGCAAGACGACTTGATGTATTGATCAATGAAGAAGACCTTTTTCAGTTTTATGATGAAAAAATACCGCAGGGTATTATCAATGGTTTGGGATTTGAAGATTGGCGTCGCGAGATAGAGGATAAGCATCCTCAAGTCTTATTCCTCACCAAAGAACTTCTTATGAGGCGGGATGCTAATGAGATTACGGAAGTTCAATACCCAGAAACTTTAAATATCGAAGGCGTCACGATTCCATTGAAATATCGGTTTGAACCCGGTCATCCTGATGACGGTGTAACAGCAGTTATATCTGAAATTGATTTTCATCAGCTTGATTTAAATATCATGCAGTGGTTAGTTCCCGGGATGATTCGTGAAAAACTCAATTGTATTTTTAAGTCATTGCCTAAAAATATTCGCACTCAACTTTTTCCACTCACAGATACTGTGACTGAATTCTTAACCCAATACAAAAGCCATCACCATTTATTTCAATCGATCAGCGATTTTGTTTTAAAGAAAACAAAAGAACCTTACATGATCGGTGAGCAGGAAATTGAAAGTCTGCCGCGTCATTGCTTTATGAATATTGAAGTGGTGAACCAAAAGAATGAACTTGTATCACAAGGTCGTGATTTAAATCTTCTAAAAGGTTCAGTCAAGCCACAAGTGCATGTCAAAAAGAATGATAAGACCAATGCAGTTGAACGATTCAATTTAAAACGGTGGGATTTTGACGAACTACCGCATGCTATTGAATTAAATACACATCAAAAAGATTACAAAGGTTTTGTGGGATTATCTGACGAAGATGAATCGGTAGCTATCCGTGTGTTTATCTCAGAGGAGGAGGCAAAAGCATCACATCGTCAAGGTGTTTTAAGATTACTCAGTTTTGAATTGAAGCCACATCTCAAACAACTAGAAAAAGATTTGAACAAATTGAAAGAAGCCCAGCTTTTTTTAAGAGATATGATTGATGCTGAAGAATTAAAAGGCGATGTGATTGAAATGATTTTAGATACAGCATTGAATTCTGAAGAAGTGATGCCAAGGACTTCAAGTGATTTTATTACACTCATTAAACGTATTAAAAATGTGCTGCCACAAACAATGAAGGCCCTCTTAGATACTATTCATTTGAGCGCTTCGCATTACCATCAAATTAAACAATTACTAAAAACGTTAAGTCCTATACAAAAAAGATCAGAATCTATATTTATAAGTCGTATGAACTTTTTAATCCATAACGAATTTATTATATCGACACCTTCAGAGATATTTTCACACCTTCCAAGATACTTGAAAGCATTGATTATTCGTATTGAAAAATACCCTTCAAGAGCAGATAAAGATGCAATCATGCAAAAAGATATTGATCGTATTCACCAATTGCTTGGTGAGCGATTAAAACCCTATGTCTCAAAAAAAATGACACCTCCTAAGGCCCTAAAAGATTTTCAATGGCAGATTGAGGAGCTTCATGTGTCATTATTCGCCCAGGATTTGAAAACAGCATATCCTGTGTCACTGAAACGATTAGAAAAAGCGTTGGATGATATTCCTTTCTATCCATGAGAGACTTATTTAAAAAAATATTTCGTGAAGAAGTGATGG
>JAPLQN010000032.1 GCA_026399645.1 Candidatus Methylopumilus sp.
CGTAAAATTAGAGAGCTTCTGCATGACGAAGGTTTTACAATTCAAGGCGCTAAACAGCGACTGAGTGATAAAAATTTTGTTAAAGAAGTAAAGCAAGCTGAGCCACCTAAAGAGCTTCAAGTGACTAAACAAGGTCAAGTCGAGTTGCCTTTGGAGAATCTCAATCAATCCAATTCTCTCGCCGGCCTTAATTTAAAGTCGATTAAAGACGAATTGCTCAGTATCATAGATCTGCTTAAAAAGTAATTCATCACTGTTTTAATTTTCGGGGCGTAGCGCAGCCTGGTAGCGTACTTGCATGGGGTGCAAGGGGTCGTGAGTTCGAATCTCACCGCTCCGACCAATTAAAACGATGAATTAGTTTTCAAAAATAGATTTCTTAGCCTTATAATTTTCATACATCATTTTTAAGCCTATTAAATTTTATCAGGTGGCCCATTATAAAATCTAATCAATCCTCCAAAAACAAAAGCACACACCATCGAAATGGTTCGATATTAAATACCTTGTGGGTGAGCTTTTTCTTTATTTCTTTATTAAGTGCAATATGGAGATGGCTAGGTAAAGGTAACGCTGAAGTTTTTGCTCAAATGGTGGATAGCCTTTTCTCTATGGCAAAGTTATCCGTTGAAGTTATGGTATTACTTTTTGGAACACTCACTCTTTGGCTAGGTTTTTTAAAGATTGCTGAACACGCAGGTTTAGTTGAAAAGATAGCGTCTTGGCTTTCACCACTTTTTAGGCGACTCATGCCTGAGGTTCCTAAAAATCATCCTGCTGCAGGTCTTATCACTATGAATTTTATTGCAAATGGATTAGGTCTTGATAATGCCGCAACACCAATTGGCTTAAAAGCGATGCGATCATTGCAATCACTTAATCCGACACCAAAGATTGCAAGTAATGCACAGATTCTTTTTTTAGTTATGAATGCTTCATCACTAACCTTGCTTCCCGTGTCAATTTTTATGTACCGTGCACAGCAAGGCGCTTTAGATCCCACACTCGTATTTTTACCTATACTTTTAGCGACAAGCGCTTCTACCATGGCTGGCTTCTTCTCAGTTGCTTTTGCTCAGCGAATTAAATTAAACGACCCTGTAGTCATCACATGGATGTTAGCAATTGCAACTTTATTAAGTACATTTATCTTATTTTTAAGTCACTTATCAGCAGCGGCATTAGGGGCATTCTCATCCCTCTTAGGTAATGCTGTCCTTTTCGGATTGATTATTACTTTTCTACTTATAGGTATTTTAAAACGTGTACCAGTCTACGAGTCATTCATTGAAGGTGCTAAAGAAGGTTTTGATGTCTCTAAAAATTTACTACCTTACCTAGTTGCAATGTTATGTGCAGTGGGTGTTCTTCGTGCATCAGGTGCGCTTGATGTTGTATTAGATATGATTCGTTATCTAGCGAATAGTTTTAACTGGGATACGCGTTTTGTAGATGCATTACCTACAGCACTTGTGAAACCTTTTTCCGGAAGTGCCGCAAGAGCTATGCTTATTGATACTATGACAACGCACGGTGTGGATAGCTTCCCGTCACTTTTAGCAGCAACTGTACAAGGTAGCACTGAAACTACCTTTTATGTTTTAGCAGTTTATTTTGGTGCAGTTGGTATTCAGCGAGCACGACATGCAGTTACTTGCGCATTATTTGCAGACCTTGTTGGCGTCTTAGCTTCTATTGCTGTTTGTTATTGGTTTTTTGGATAAAATTATTTAATAAGGATAAATGATGAATGCATTCATGATGATTATGTATGGCGGTATTCTGTTTTTAATAGCTGCTTTTTCTTTTGCTTTCCTTTCTTGGAAAATTTATCAAAAAAATAAAAAAAAGTAAGCACTTAAAAAATTTATATTGGGCGCGCGTTATTTCAGCAATCCTTTTAACTCCCTATATATTTTTCCAATATATATTTTCTGATCTGACCTATCTTCCGATCAGAATTACTTTTGTAGTTTTTTCTTTTCTCATTCTTTATCTTCTTGTAAAAAGATGGGGCAAAGGTGCGACAACAAAACGTAAATGATTACCGTTAAATTAATTAAGGGATCCGATTTTGAAGTAATGGTTGAATCGAAGTCAATCACTCATCATAAGGTTCATGTCTCAAATGATTTCTATAAGCTATTAACTGATGGCAAGTTTTCTTGCGAATATTTAATTCAAGCGTCCTTTGAATTTTTGTTAGAGCGAGAATCGAATAGCTCCATACTTTCTCAGTTTGATTTAAAGGTCATTTCTCATTATTTCCCCGAGTATGAAAAAGAGATTAAGAAGCGGCTGAAGGCCTAAGCTTTCGTATACAATAATCATTTAAACAACCTATTAAAGAGGCGATATATGGGCAGTAAAGATAAAAGAAAAGAATCTAAAGGCAAAAAACCACAACCTAAGCCAGCTAAGGTATAATTTAATAACCTATTGATTTATATAGGTTTTTTTATAAGTATTCTGGTTTCGTGTCATTTCTCTAATGATTTTCATTAGATCTCATTCATGATCCTCAAGGTGTTTACTTTTTAAGTCCGAGTAATATTACGTATAAGTACTTTCTCATTAACTTAATAAAAGGATCAACATCATGTGGACAACTCCAGCTGCTACTGAAATGCGTTTCGGTTTCGAAGTTACAATGTATGTAATGAATAAATAATTATTCAGATTTAATAAAAAGCCCGCTAAATGCGGGCTTTTTTATTTTTAATCGTTTTAAAATTTAACCCAGGCTTTTGTTTTAATAGAGGCTTGAATTGCTTCTAATGTTTTTGTATTCCAAAGTGCATCACCTAGGGATAGTTTGGGCGCAGTGTTGTTAATGATGCATTGGTTAAAATGATCAATTTCAAGTGTAAAGTGATTAGCTTTTTCAACACACTCATTCTTTGACCCATCCGCATCTGTTGTAATGGTTAATTGTGCATCATCATTTTCAGCTTGCCATACGGTATGGCACATTAGTTTCCCTTTAGACCCAAAGATTTCAAATTGAGAACGTCTCACACATTCAAAGCTAATATCAAATTGCGCACGTCGATTCAGACCAAAATCAATCATGCCCGAAGTAGTTAAATCTGCCCCATGATCGTTAAGATGGCTTGTTGCAACAACTGATAAGGGGTTCTGATTAAAGCATTGTCGAATCGTATGGATAGCGTAGGGCCCAATATCCCATAATGCACCACCACCATTTTCTATAGATCGATCGATACGGTAGAAACGAGCAGGCTGTATTGGAAAAGAAAACATAGAATGCACATACTGAACATCACCTAACAATCCTAAACTAATAATTTCTTTTATACGATCAAACTGTGGATGAAAGACATACATAAAACCTTCCATCACTTTGACATGATTTTTATCAGCTGCTTCCTGAATTAATTCAACTTCTTTTGAATGAAGTGTGATTGGCTTTTCTATAAGTACATGTTTTTTATTGTTGATTGCTTTAAGAGCGGGCTCGGTATGTTCTTCGTTCGAAAGTGGGATATAAATAGCGTCTATATCAGGATGATTAATTACTTCATCTAAGGAATTGAAGGTTTGAACTTTACCAATAAGCGCGGGCTGGTATTTTCCCAAACATTCTGCCGCTGCATTCTGCCTCCTACTTCCGATAGCAGTAAGCTCACCAAAAGGACTTCTAGCAATAGCTGGAAGAAGGCGCTCATTGACTCGCGCAGCTCCTAGAATGCCCCAACGTACTTTTTTCATTTTTATAATCTTAAATTAAACGATGTTTTATTATGATCAGCCTTCAGTGAATAAACAAGCCATCATTTCTAAGAAATTTCAGGTTGAGAAAAGGGTTATTAAATGAGATCATTTGACCCATGAAATTTATACTTCTCTTCACATTTCTTTTCCCTATTAAGTCTTTTGCTGATTGGTCTTTAATTCATCAAGATGATGCTGACCATTACATGGATTACGCGCTGATGAGTAAAAGTGGACATAAAACGAGGGCCTGGTATTTACAAAATTATGCTGAACTCCAAGCTATCAAAAATATTCAATATCGATCTATTAAGAATAGATCGGAGTTTGATTGTAAAGCTCGAAAAATGAGAATTCTAGCTTATGCTTTGTACCCAGAACCGATGGGCCAGGGTCATGCTTTATTTAATAAGGGGGAGGCGCTCGATTGGCAAGCTGTTAAACCTAAAACGCTTAATGATTTATATTTAAAGCGTGTCTGCAACAAAAAGAAATAGAGTTTTATTTACGTCCGCGTTTAGGTAATACAACACCAAGTCTTTGAGCAGCCATTTCATTATTACCTTCTGAGTCTGCTAAGACCCATCCAGTCATAAACATACGTGTCATATATTGTCTGTTGTATAAAAAAGCCACAATAACCTGCCATAGTCCCAGTGTGATAATTGAAAAAAGCATATGAAGGGCCGCAACACCTAATTCACCTCTAAAAAGCGGCACAAACCAACCAAAAAAAAGATAGGTCCAACTAAAACCATAGTAACCAATTTTGATCATGCCAGAATTTGGATGTTTAATAATTACGGCAGTAGCCATTGTTGTTCCTTGGTTTAGAAGATTAAATTTTAATAGAGATTATGAGAGATAAACTAATATTAGTGGTGGGGGATGCGAGGGTCGAACTCGCGACAAACGGATTAAGAGTCCGCTGCTCTACCAGCTGAGCTAATCCCCCAGAAAGTGATATTTTACAGTATTTGTGGGCGTTGTAGAGGGCGAAGGCTAGGGGATTTTGGCAGGGGTGGAATAGGGGTGTGTAAGCAAAGCCTTAAAAACCAGTAAAATAATACCCATGAAAACTCCACCTCAAATCACTCTCAAAGAAGCCTTTCTTTATTGGCTAAAACTGGGCTTTATTAGTTTTGGTGGGCCAGCCGGTCAAATCTCAATCATGTATCAAGATCTCGTTGAACATAAACGATGGATCTCTAAGAAACGTTTCTTACATGCGCTTAATTTCTGCATGTTATTACCAGGGCCTGAAGCACAACAACTTGCGACTTATATTGGTTGGCTTATGCATAGAACATTGGGTGGACTCATTGCAGGCTTACTTTTTGTGCTTCCATCTTTCTTTATATTAGTTTTATTAGGATTCATCTATATGTCTTATGGTGAATTACCTATTATCAAAGCCATATTCAGTGGCATTAAACCTGCTGTGGTCGCGATCGTATTATTTGCGGCCTATCGTATTGGTCAAAGAACTCTGCATAACTTCATTTTGAGTTTGATTGCATTATCATCTTTCATTGCCATATTCTTTTTTAAACTTCCATTTCCTCTTATTGTTTTGGCAGCTGCAGTAATAGGTTGGATAGGTAGCCATCGTTATGCCAAATATTTCGAATCACATGCACATACAAACTTCAAAGAAAATACAAAGCATCATTCATCAATCATTGATGACAACACTGCTATTCCCTTACATGCAAAATACAATACTCATAAGTTAATTAAGACCTTAGTGATTGGCTTGTTGATTGGCGTTATCAGCTTTTCTTCTTTAATTAATGTTTATGGATTTGATCATTTACTCACTCAAACTGCATTATTTTTTACTAAAGCCGCTTTATTAACTTTTGGTGGGGCCTATGCAGTCTTGCCTTATGTATATCAAGGTGTGGTTGAGCATTATCATTGGATATCACCACAGCAGATGATCGATGCTTTAGCTCTAGGTGAAACAACACCTGGCCCATTGATCATGGTCATTACTTTTATTGGATTTGTGAGTGGATGGGTGAATAACTTTTTACCAAATCTCAATCCTATTTATGCAGCATTGCTTACAACGACTATTGCTACATTTTTCACATTCTTACCTAGTTTCATAATGATTTTTGTAGGTGCACCTTTAATTGAATCTACAAGAAAGAATGTTAAGTTTGCAGCACCTCTTACTGCAATTACATCCGCAGTGGTAGGTGTGATATTAAATCTAGCATTCTTCTTTGCTTATCATGTATTTTGGAATGAACAGGCATCAACTATTAGTTATATATCAATACTCATCGCTCTTATTTCTTTAATTGCTTTAATAAGATTTAAAGTGAATACCTTGTATGTAATTTTTGCGAGCTGTATCGCAGGAATAGTTTTATCTACTTTATCTTTGTGATAGGTTGTAGAGGGGGTAGGCTAGGGGATTTTGGCGGGGCTGGAATAGGGGTGTGCTATAAGATAACTATTATTGCAAACTAATGTATACATTCAAAACTATCAGCGTATAGTGACCCTAAAGCACTAAAGGTGATTAACCTTTTAGTCTAATCCTCATCTTTCCTGCTAATGAGTTTTTTCTAAAACTTATTTACAAGGAATTCTCTAGATGAGAAAAATACTTCTCTTACTCGCTTTAATTTCATCTTCAGCTTTTGCTGGTACTGGGCCAAGTTATTATTCTCTTGTTCCAGGAGCTGATGGCGCTCCTCTAACTGACAATCGTGTTTATGCAGGGCTCAAATGGACGCTTAATGAAGGCATTAAACCGCAAGCGGTTGTTGGTTTTAGGCATGCTCGAACTGAATCAAATGGCAATACTAATGGTGGTGATATTTCTATTTCAGCCAAAATCATCGATGGTTTTCAATTAGGTAAATTAAGAGCCAAATACTTTGACGGTAAAGAAGATGTTCAGGGTGAAGTAGGCGCTGGCTATGACTTTACTAAAGGATTATTTGCTGGGGTTGGTGTTCATGCCCCTTATTCTTTAATTGGATTAGATTTACATCCATTTATTACCGACAATAAATTAGAGCCATACATTCAAATTGACACAAATAAAAGATATAAAAAACCTAATGACAGCGCTAGCGTATGCGCTCCTCAGTATGGATGGCCTCCTAACTACGACATTGATTTTAATAGCTCTGATTGCACCACTCGCAATTGGGTTTCAGACAAACGCCTCAAACGCTCAATTCATTTGCTTACAAGACTTCATAATGGTTTGAAAATCTACACATTTAAATACCTATGGTCTGATGTAGTTTATGTAGGGGTGATGGCTCAAGACTTATTAAAGAATCCAACATGGAAACATGCAGTGATTACAAAAGCCAATGGATTCTATGCGGTAAACTATGAAATGCTTGGACTGAAAATGACAACATTAGCTCAATGGAAAAAAGATGGATTAGTATCTATTGATGCAGACAAAAATATTATTTCTATTTCAGGCCAATAAATTTTAGTTTTATTTATATCTCTACTTAGTATATTGATGTTACTCACTCTAGAAAGAATGAGGCTTCATAATATTTTATTTATAGATAAGCGCGATAGCATCTTATTAATCATCAATTTATTGGCTATAGGCATTAGTCTCTTAATTTCATTTTATTGTTTAAAGCCCCTCGTTAACTTTTACAGTCTTTTTGAAATAATAAGCTTGAGTAATATCGGTATACCCAGAGCCTTATCGATTGCTTTATCTATTGTTGTGATGGATCTTTCTTATTACGGCCTTCATAGAATGCACCATAAAATACCTTACTTATGGCGACTTCATAGACTGCATCATTCAGATCGTAAAGTGGACGCTCTCACCACAGTGCTTCATCACCCGCTTGAGATAATAAGTAATTCACTATTGATTATCATGTTTTATGTTGTATTTGATATCCCAGTAGTTGTGATAACTTGGTTTGCTTATGTTATGGCATTCCATACAGCATTCACACATACAAGACTCGTCATTCCAGAGCGCATGAATTCATTCTTAAGGTGGTTTATTATCACTCCCAATATGCATCACATTCATCATTCTCAAGACATGAAAGAAGGCAATTCAAATTTTGGTAATGTATTTCCTTGGTGGGATATGCTATCTAAAACCTATATTTACAAAACGAATAAAGAATTAGTGAGTGTTAACTTCGGGATTGATGATAAAGAAAGTCCAAAAACGAATACATTAAAGAATCTATTAATTAATCCATTTATTTAATTAAATCACCGTCAAAAGTTTTGACGCTTGGTGTGTTGTGGTGTGTTGTCAGAAATTACTTCCGAAAAAACTTCTTGGTCTGCCACTGCCTGGGTCTCACAGGGTGACAAGTCTTGATATTTAACTGATACTGCGAGTCCGCTGCTCTACCAGCTGAGCTAATTCCCTAGAAAAGAATACTTTACAGTATTTGTCTGGGTTGTAGAGGGTTCAGGGCAGGGGATTTTGGCAGGGGTGGAATAGGGGTGTGTTATAAAGCATCCAGAATCCGGAGATTTTGCTATTAAATTTCTTTAATTGCTGACGTGATGACCCGATAAGACGATTTAAGTAAAAAGACGGAAAGCACTAACCCTACTAAAGTATCTGCCCAACCACTCTGTGTAAACCACACAATAAGTGATGCAATGATGACAGCAATATTATTTGCAATATCATTTCTTGAACATTCCCAAACAGATGACATATTAATATCTTGATCTTTATGTTTAGTCAGTAAAAATAAGCAGGTTGCATTACCAAGTAATGCAATGAAACCTACAATGCTCATGACTTCAAATACAGGAATCGTGTGATTGATAATATGTTGAATGACTTGTGATAAAACAAAGAGCGCACCTATTAAAATTAATATCCCTTTAAAAAGTGCAACACGAGCTTTAGCTTGATTACTTTTGTAAATAACAAATAGACTTAATGCATAGGTGATTGCATCCCCTAAATCATCTAAGCTCTCTGACATCAAGCCTGTTGAATGTGACATCCAACCAGAACTAAAAACAATCAAGAATAAGAACACGTTAATCGCTAAAACGATTTTTAATGTTTTTGATTGATTTACTTTCATAGCTTCAATAGCACAGCTTTTGTTTTCACAGCAATCTGACATTAGCTTGTTCTTAAAAATTAAGATATTTAGAACTCGTATTCTAACTGCATACGAAATGTATTATTTGGTGCTGCATCTGTTAAGCCGAACAACCAAGCTGTATTATATTTTATTGCTTGTTTTGGAGCCAAACTAAACTTGCCAAAAGCTGCAGGCCCCATGCGATGATTTTGCTCGTTGGATTTAGCCCAGTTGTCCCATTCTCCCAAATCACCCATTCCTTGCATACCGTATTCAAATTCTTTCTTCCAGCGATACTTCACTTGCCATTGATAACCCGCCTCGGTTACATGTTTTTCATCTTCAGATTCACGACCAAATTTACGCTCAAATAATATATTGCCATTTAATTGAATCTTACCAAATTCAGTTTGTAGTAATGGCCCTAGCTTTAGCTCAAAAGGTGCTTTTGAATTTTTAAAAGGTGCTTCAATTTCAATTAAGAAACCCAGATCAACTGGGTACTTACCTTTTTCTGTTAGTTGAAATTTATTTTCCCATTCAGCTAAAGATAATCTTTCTGGATTAGCAATTTCACGCTTGTAATAAAGTTCAGTAAACCAGTAATCAGTTGCACCATACCCATAACCAATCGTTGATACTTGAGCACGAGTGCCGTCAGCCTGACTTGCATCGCAATTGTTGCTAATAGAAATAAATTATTTTTCTTCATGTTTTCTTTACCTATAAGTTAGTCAGCTATTTTTTAATTATTAATGGCTTAGTTAGCTTCATCCCTAAACCAATTACTAAAATCGTACCAATATAAAAAATAAGTTGTAGTGCTGATGGTTGTGGCTCATAACCAATTAATACATGAAGAAAAATTCCAACAACTGAAGACATGTCGATCAATTGAATGCTTTCCCATAATGGCGTTGTATAGACAGTTACTAAGTCAGCTTGTGTTAATAATTTAGCAATTTCAGATGCCATAGCCGCTGCAAGAAATGTTATAAAAGTACTAGTTATCTTAAAAAACCATTGCACAGGTATTTTTAAAAGTCCAAAGAATAATATATATCCAAAGAGTACTCCGCTCGTCAAACCTATTAGACCACCTATTAACATATTGTGAGTGTTCGCATCATGCGAATTAACGAGACCATATAAAAACAAGACCGTCTCGGAACCCTCTCTTAGAACAGCAATTGCAATTAATGTAAATAATGCTGAACAAGCTAATCGTCCTTCAGCAATATCTTGCCCTGTTTTTTTGGCTTGATTTGCCAATGCTTTGCCATGTTGAGCCATCCAAATGTTGTGCCATGCCAACATTACAACTGCTAAAGTTAATGCAGAAATAGAGAAAATTTCTTGCCCAAAACCACCAGCCAATTTGGCAATATCACTCGTTATGAGCGCTAAAAGAAATGAACCTAGCAAACCAACTAAAATACCTGCACCTATCCATTTGGTCCTACCGATGACATCGCGTGTTGTGGCAGTAAGAATACCTATAATAAGCGCCGCTTCTAATACCTCCCTAAGAACAATAACAGCTGTACCAAACATATTTTTTTAGTTATTACGCTTATTGCGCAACAACAACTCCTCTCGCAGTTTTTTCATTAAATTCACCATAGAACGGATAGCGGCCAGCTTTTAAGGGGCCTATGTAAATAGTCACTGAACTTTTACCCGGCACTAATTTTTCACGATTTAGCTCATGACTTTCAAATTCTTCAGGCGTTGAATCTCTATTTTCAATGTTCAATTTAATTTTTTTATTAGCAGGAACTATTAATTCATTTGGCTCAAATTGATGATTTTCTATGACTAATAATTGAGAGATTTCACTTGGTTGATCAGCGAAGACTGAAAGACTTATAAGAGTTAGTAGGAATGCCATTAATCTAAACACTGTTATCTCCTTTTTTAAAGATTTTATTTTAATGAGAATGATTCTTATTTGCAACAACTTTGTAATAAATTTAATATTCCTCATAAGGAAATTGATCAATTCATGGATGAATTTCCTATTTTTTGGAGTAGTCTGAGTATGTGAGGTGAAGTAATGCATGACGATAAAGAATCTCAAAATCAGCGCATTCAATTCAAATGCTTGGCATGCGGCTGGGATGGTGGCATTGATGAGACTACCTATGATGAAATTTTGGGGGTCCATCGATGTCCAAATTGCAGTAATTATGATTTAAAAAAAATTATGCAGTAGATCATGAATGTTTCAATTAAAACTAAGCGTCCAATTCTAAAGCTACCCTCAAAAGCTAAAGCCCAAAATTTAAAAAAAACCTCAAAACAATCATGGCAAAAACCTAAAGTAATAGATGAAATAGAATGCCACGGCGTTTCACCTACTCATGTTTCAACCTCATGTTTCAACCTCATATTTCAACACTTAAATAAAATTCTAATTACTCTTTTTTTATTGAGCATTTCAAATGAAATGTTGAGGGCAGAAACTAATAGCGAAGAAAATCCTGCAGATCTATATCTAGGCTCATGTTATGCCGTGCAATATTTAAAACTTCAATACTGTCCTTCAATCCATGCTATAAAAATGTCTACTTGTGTCAATAATCTAATTAAAGTAGCTCGCAAGAATAACGAGGAAGATAAGCAATTGGGGTTTAAGAATCGTGCCAAATTAATCATGCCGCATATTATTCAAGGTATTGATCAATCTTTTTCAAAGCATTTAGCTAAAATGAATGGCAATCGATTACGCACTTGTAATGACTATGAAAAAGATATGAAATATTCTATGAAGAAATTCTTAGAAGAATTTGAAGCTAGTCAAAATGAAGAAACTTTACCTCACAAGGAATAGGGGTGTGTTATGAAACATCCAGAATCTGGAGATTTTATGGTTAACTACAATTAAAATTTATATTCAAGACCAATATTAAAAGTCTTCACAATAAATTCTGTGTCTAAAGAGGTTGATGGGTATTTGATGCCACCACCACCCGGAGGCAAATATGAGTTTGCACTTACTTTTGTATTTCCATAATCTGTATATAAATATTCGCCACTTAGAATAAAATTATTCTGAAATTTCCACTTTAATCCTGCTCCGGCTGAAAACCCCCAAACCCTTTCAGATTTTTCGAAACTTCTTGGGAGATTATATGGAGGAGTATATTTTATATCTTGTTCGCCTGCTAACCCTAGAATAGAAATAGAATCGTCCTTTTTTGCGCTTACTGATAATGTATCTCCAAAGGCTGACGTAATAACTTCAGAGTTATTTTTATTGTAATGTGAAGTCTTGGAATACTCACCCAAAATTCCCAAAGTTAAATAACTATTTTGCCAATACCTGCCAATCCTAAAAGAAGCTGAATTTAAATTTTGAGAATTAGAATATTTTTTTTGGTAATTTTCAGATCCTCCACAACTAGCACCGAGACCCATTGAGCCATAGTTATTACTATGGCAAGCAGATGAACCGATCGTTTGAGAGTATGGTTGAGAAGATAACGTATCATTACTTCCTGCCGAGATCCCAATGAAATAGCCATCCCAGCTTTCAGCTGCATTTATATTAAAACAAAGAAGAGATGCTGAAAGGATTCCTGAAAGTTTATAAATGTATTTTCGCATGATAATTAAGCATACACCTTAACTAAAGCAGGACCTAAAATTTAGAATATTTTTTTAATAAGCTTTTTTTCAATTAGCAGTGGTTTTTTATCTGTGGTGTGCTTAGGTGTGCTTGCTGATTTTACTTCCGAAAAAACTTCTACCTCTGCCATGGCCTGGGTCTCACAGGGTGAGATCTCTTGATATTTAACTGATACTGCGAGTCCGCTGCTCTACCAGCTGAGCTAATCCCCCAGAAAGTGATATTTTACAGTATTTGTCTGGGTTGTAGAGGGGGTAGGTCGGGGGATTTTGGCAGGAGTGAAATAGGGGTGTGTTA
>JAPLQN010000060.1 GCA_026399645.1 Candidatus Methylopumilus sp.
CGCTTTACGGTTTAGGCTCAGGCGTATGGTCACGTAACGGTAATCGTGCATTTAGAATGGGCAAAGGTATTCAAGCAGGTCGTGTGTGGACTAACTGCTACCATGCATATCCTGCACATGCAGCATTCGGTGGTTACAAACAATCAGGTATCGGTCGCGAAACACACAAGATGATGCTCGACCACTACCAACAAACTAAGAATCTTTTAGTGAGCTACAGTGAAAATAAACTTGGTTTCTTTTAAGATTTAATTTAACTAAATTAAAGGCAAGGCTTAAAGTCTTGCCTTTCTTTTTTATGGAAAAAACTTTTACACGAATAGACACAACAGAAGCTGCAGACGCGCTGATCGATTCATTAAAAGAAAAATATGGTGAAATCATATTTCATCAATCAGGTGGATGTTGTGATGGAAGTGCACCTATGTGCTATCCCAAAGGTGAATTTTATTTAGGCGGCTCTGATGTTGAGGTAGGTATTACACATGGCATACATTTCTATATGGGCGCCAGTCAATTCTCCTATTGGGAACATACACATTTAACGCTCGATGCCATACCAGGCAATGGTGGGCAGTTTTCACTAGAAAATGGAACAGGCATGCGCTTTATTATTCGATCGCGTTTATATAGGGATGAAGAATGGGCCTATTTAAGCCAACATCCTGTTAAACATTGCGAGTAAAAGGCGTTCCCTTAGGTTAAAATAATCATTGGCGGGCCTCCCCGCATTGTAATTTAGCCAACCTGGTCAGATGCGGAAGCAAGCAGCCACAACTAAAGAAACAAGTGCCGGGGGTCTGGCTCGCCTCTTATTAAATTGGATTGGTTAAAAATTATTCATGAGCTATCAAGTTCTTGCCCGTAAATATCGTCCCCGTTCGTTTGATACGCTCGTCGGTCAAGCGCATGTTGTGCAGGCACTCAAAAATGCACTTGATCAAAAAAGACTACATCATGCTTATCTTTTTACAGGCACACGTGGTGTCGGTAAAACTACACTAGCAAGAATTCTAGCCAAAGCTCTTAATTGCAAAGAAGGTATAAGTTCAAAGCCTTGTGGAACATGCTCTGCATGTACCGAGATTGATCAAGGCCGCTACGTCGATCTTATTGAAGTCGATGCAGCATCTAATACGCAAGTCGATAATATGCGAGATCTCCTGGATAATGCGCAATACGCTCCGACACAAGGACTATTTAAAATCTATATCATCGATGAAGTCCATATGCTTTCAAAAAGTGCGTTCAATGCGATGTTGAAAACATTAGAAGAACCACCTGAACATGTGAAATTTATTTTAGCAACTACTGACCCACAAAAGGTCCCTGTCACTGTTTTATCGAGATGCCTGCAATTTAATTTAAAACAAATGCCATCTGCTTCTATTTCAGAATATATGGAAAAAATATTAAAAGAAGAAGCAATTAACTATGAAATCAATGCGATTTATTTAATTGCGAAATCTGCGAATGGTAGTATGCGCGATGCACTATCAATTCTTGATCAAGGTGTCGCTTATTGCGGCGGCACAATAGAAGAAGCTACGATTAAAAAAATGTTAGGTGCTATTGATCAATCTTACTTATTTAATTTAGTTCATGCGGTCATTGATCAAGATGGTCATAAAGCTATTGAGATTGCGAAACAAATGGATGAAAGAAATCTATC
>JAPLQN010000094.1 GCA_026399645.1 Candidatus Methylopumilus sp.
GTTAGAAGAAGGTAAAACCATTCAACAAGCGACTGTCCTCTTCAATCCTGAAACAGGCGAAACAAAAGCGATGCGATCTAAAGAAGAAGCGAATGATTATCGTTATTTTCCAGACCCCGATCTTTTACCATTAGAAATTTCTGATGAGAAAATTAGTCAAATTAAAGCGGATATGACTGAATTGCCTCATCTCATGAAAGCCAGATTAGAAAGTGATTACCAATTATCATCTTATGATGCTGCAGGCATTACGAGTGATAAGCATGTCGCAGATTATTTCTTTGCGACATTAAAAGAAGGGGCTGAGCCTAAACAAATTGCCAATTGGATTTTAGGACAATTATTTTCTAAACTGAATGAACATAATTTATCGATTGAACATTCACCGATTAAGCCTGAAGTATTGAGTTTACTTTTGAAACGTATTCAAGATGGCACCATTTCGAATAATGGTGCTAAACAACTTTTTGAAAAGTTATGGATGAGTCCTGATCTTCAAATTGATGTATTAATTGAGTCAGAAGGATTAAAACAAGTTTCAGACAGCGGTCTTATTGAAACGATGATCGATGAAGTTTTAAAAAATAATCAAGCCATGGTAGATGAATATCGATCAGGCAAAGAAAAAGCCTTTAACGCGCTTGTCGGGCAAATTATGAAAGCATCTAAAGGTAAGGCAAACCCAGGTCAGGTGAATGACTTGCTCAAGAAAAAATTAAGCTAAGATTTGATGCCATATAATTTTTGATAATCGCGCATGGCGTTGATATGAGATGCGTAAGTTTCGTGATGCTCGATATAACGCATAATTTCCTGTAAAGAAGTGAGATGGCAGATAGGCAAATGATGAGTCTCTTTTATTTCTTCGACAGCTGAGAGCGATCCAGTCCCTTTTTCCTCTCGATCAATCGAAATGGCAATACCAGAAGGCTTGGCACCCTCTTCTAAAATAATATTCACAGACTCATTTACAGAAGTACCTGCAGAGATGACGTCATCGACAATCAGAACACGCCCTTTTAAAGGGGTGCCAATAATAACGCCTCCCTCACCATGATCTTTTTTTTCTTTACGGTTGAATGCAAAAGGCACATTGCGGCCTAGGCTCGCAAATGCAATGACAATTGAGGTGACTAACGGAATGCCTTTATAAGCTGGACCATAGAGCATATCAAATGGAATTTTTGAGGCTTCAATAGATTTAGCATAAAACATACCGAGCTTCATTAAGCTTTCACCGTCGTTAAAAAGGCCTGTATTAAAAAAATAAGGACTTAGACGACCGGCTTTAGTTTTGAATTGACCAAACTGTAAAACCTGTTTTTTTAAGGCAAATTCGATAAACTCTTGACTTGAATGATCCATAGATAAATCGGTAGAGATGAATTATGAGAATTATAACGCTAAACATGAATGGAATTCGATCTGCATCGAATAAAGGCGCTTTCACTTGGCTTGAATCACAAGGAGCAGATTTCATTTGTGTACAAGAAGTGAAAGCGCATGAAAGTGATTTAAGCCATGACATGAAAAACTATCGTGATTACATGAGCTATTTTAGTTTTGCAGAGAAAAAAGGTTATAGCGGCGTAGGTATTTACGCAAAAAGAAAACCTAAGAAAATTATTCGAGAAATAGGCCTCCCACTTTTTGATAGCGAGGGTCGCTATCTCGAACTTATGTATGACAATTTAAGCGTCATTTCAATTTACTTACCTTCAGGTTCAAGCGGTGAAGAACGACAGACATTTAAATTTGAAGTCTTAGATTATTTACTTCCTTATTTAAAAAAACGTAGGGAAGAAAATTTGCCGATGATTCTTTGTGGCGATATTAATATAGCGCATAAAGAAATTGATTTAAAAAATTACAAAGGGAATAAAAAAAATTCAGGCTTCTTACCCGAAGAGCGTCAATGGATGACTGATTTATTTGAAGGTGAAGGTTGGGTAGATAGTTATCGCAAGCTACATCCTGATGCGACCGAGGCATCTTATACTTGGTGGAGCAATCGAGGACAAGCGTATGCTAAAAATGTGGGATGGCGTCTTGATTACCAAATTGCTCATCCATCTATAAAAGATAAGATTGCTAAAGCTTCAATCTATAAGGCAGAAAAATTTAGTGATCATGCACCATTGATCATTGACTATATGGTTATGGTTTAATTTTTAATCGGTGCGATTTTATAAAGTAATGCCATGCCAGGAATGGCGAGTAGAAAACAAAGAATAAAGAAATTCTCCCAGCCAAAAAGACTTTGCAGGTAGCCAGTAGAGGCATTAACAAGTGTTCGAGGGACGGCTGCTAAGCTTGTGAAAAGTGCAAATTGTGTAGCGGTATAAAGTGGATGGGTGGTTTTTGCAATAAAAGCCACAAAAGCTGTGGTACCTAAACCTACCCCGAAAGCCTCGAATCCTACGACAATGGCTAACCATTCTGGGCTATAGCCAATGTGAGCTAACCAGGCGAAACCTAAAATACTGATCATCTGCAGAAAACCAAAGATCCATAAGGCACGGTGGATGCCTAATTTCATCATCCAAACACCACCCAAGAGCCCACCTATGACACTTGGCCAAAGACCGGCATTTTTTGCAATTAAACCAATTTCAGTTTTACTAAATCCTAGATCCAAATAAAAAGGCGTAGCTAATGCAGTTGCCATGCTGTCACCTAATTTGTAAAAAAAGATAAAAAGAAGAATGGTTAAAGCACTTTTTAAACCATGTCGATGCATGAATTCTTGGAGTGGAAGCAGCAGTGATGATGCTAAATCACGCTTTTTCATTTGAGGTACTTTAGGCTCTTTAATTACAAAAGTTAAAACAAGACCGGGCAGCATAAAAAGGCTTGTGACTATAAATACAGTTTGCCAATCAAAATGGTCGGCCAAGATAAGGGATAAAGAGCCTGGAATAAGACTCGCAATCTTATAAGCATTCACATGCACTGCATTACCTAAACCCAATTCTTTATCTAATAAAAGCTCTCGACGATAAGCATCAATCACAATATCCTGACTTGCACTTAAAAATGCAATGAGGGTGGCAATGACCACGATCATTGTGAGATCAGTCTGAGGGTTATAAAAACCCAATAGTGGAATGCTGATTAAAAGAAGTACTTGGAAAAATAATAACCAGCCGCGACGTCGACCCATATGCCATCTGAAGCGATCAAAGAAAGGGGCCCATAAAAATTTCCATGTATAGGGAAGCTGGATTAATGCAAAAAGACCAATCGCTTTGAGATCTAACTGATTAGATCTCAACCATGCAGGTAATAAGCTGATCAGAATAAAAAGAGGGAGCCCTGAAGTAAAGCCAGTAAAAATACATACCAACATTTTTTTGGAAAGGATGTCTTGCCAGAATCGATTCCGAATTTGCATCAAACGTTATTTGGAAACGAGCCGATACATCGCTAATGCACCCATGAGATTCGGCATCACGTGAATGGGCTTACCGTGCGTAAGAATTAGACGCTCTTTAATACCAATTTTATTTTTAGCACAAAAATCATCAAAGTCTTTGATTGTGCATAAGTGAATATTAGGTGTGTTATACCATTCGTAAGGCAATGATTTAGAGACAGGCATTTGACCTTGAATGAGCTGTATTCGATGACGCCAATAACCAAAATTGGGAAAGGTCACGATCACTTCTTTGCCTACGCGTAACATTTCATGCACAATTTTTTCTGTATTACGCATTGCTTGTAATGTTTGAGATAAGACCACCACATCAAATGATTGAGATTCAAAACCTGATAGTCCTGATTCCAAATCCATCTGAATGACATTGATACCTTGTTTTAAAGTGTTAAGCCAATATGCATCATCTTTTTCAATACCATACCCTTTTACTTCTAAAGAACCTTCTAAGAATTTTAAAAGTGAACCGTCTTCACAACCTAAGTCGAGTACTTTGGCGCCGAATGGAATCCAATTGGCAATGACGGCAAAGTCTTGTCTAAATTGTGCGCTCATAATTGATTCGCAATCTTTTTGAAATAAGTAGAGAGTATGCCGTGATAATGAGGATCAGACATCAAAAACGCATCATGACCATGTCTTGCCGTGACTTCAGCATAACTGACAGTCAATTCATTATCCAAAAGCGCCTTCACAATTTCTTTAGAGCGCTGAGGAGAAAATCGCCAATCACTCGTAAATGAAACTACTAAAAATTCAGCCTCTACTTTTTTAAATGCTTTAGATAAATTACCTTGGTAATCTTTTGCAGGATCAAAATAATCTAATGCTCGCGTCATTCTTAAATAAGTATTCGCATCAAATTCTTCAGCGAATTTATCACCTTGATGATGTAAATAAGATTCCATTTCAAAATTCACATCAAAAGAATATTCAATATTTTTATTTTTGAGTTTGCGACCAAACTTCATACCCATCGCATCATCCGATAGATAAGTAATATGGCCTAACATTCTTGCAATACGAAGCCCGCGTTTGGGTTTCTTTTTAAAACGATAATAGTTTCCATTATAAAAATCAGGATCAGTAATAATCGCTTGTCTTGCCACTTCATTAAAAGCGACATTTTGTGCGGTTAAGTTTGGGGCTGCAGCGATTACTATTGCATGACGTACACGCTTTGGATATGAAAGCGTCCATTGAATGGCTTGCATACCACCCAAACTTCCGCCAATGACACCTGCCAAACTATCAATACCTAATTCATCTAGGAGGGCTGCTTGGGTATTTACCCAGTCTTCAACAGTCACAATCGGAAAATCAGAACCCCATCGTTTTTTTGTTTTAGGATTAATACTGATAGAACCACTTGATCCGTGGCAGCCACCTAAATTATTTACACCGATGACAAAGAAGCGATCAGTATCAAGAGGCCTTCCAGGGCCAATCAGGTTATCCCACCAGCCAGGATATTTATCGTCTTTTTTATAACGTCCTGCGACATGATGATTTCCTGAAAGTGCATGACATACAAGTACTGCATTATTTTTTTTAGCGTTTAATTTGCCGTACGTTTCATAGGCGAGCTCATAGCTCGGTAATTTTTTGCCGCTCGTTAACTTAAGTGGTGTTGTAATTTTTGCTAGCTTAGCTTTAACAAGACCCACTGAATTTTTTTCGCTCATGTTGAAGATTATACTATTGAATATTGCGCGAAAGTAACACGATGAATACCATGAATATCATTGGCATTTTCAATATGCTGATAGCCATTTTTTTCAAATAAATCTTTTAATATGATTGCTTGATTGTAGCCATGCTCAATAAAAAGCCAGCCTGATGGTTTGATATGGTTTTTAGCGTTTTCAATAATATATTGTATAGCTTCTATTCCAGTTGGACCTGAAACGAGAGCATCGAGAGGCTCATCTTCTAAGCCTTGTGATAGGTGCGGATCATTATCTTCTAAATAAGGGGGGTTACTTAAAATGACATCAAATCTTGTTTGATCTAGCGTACTAAACCAATCACTTTTTTGAATCATGACATTAGTGACTTGATGAAGCGTTTGATTTTCTTTTGTATTTTGTATCGCATGTTCAGATTGATCAATGAGCGTCACATTTGAAAGTGGTCTTTCAAGTGCAATCGTGATGCCGATAATCCCGGTACCACATCCTAAATCTAAAATCTCATAAAGATCATGGGCGTTTATTTTTGAGAGCGCTTTTTCAATAAGAATTTCTGTGTCGGCTCTTGGAATCAGCACATGAGGATTCACTTTAAACGTTCTTCCATAAAAAGACCACTCACCTAGAAGATAAGGAAGCGGGATACCAGCTATTCTTTTTTCTGTGATGTATTCAATCTCAGTCTGGTTATCTCTATCAATATGAAGATCACTTTTTTGGATGATTTCTTTTTGAGTGATCTTTAAGACATGCTCCAGAATAAAACGGGCTTCAAGTTTTGCTTCATCTGATGAGAAGCTTATGCCTTGATAAAGTTTATTTTGAGTATTTTTTAATGTGTCGCGAATTGTCGCCACATTTTAATCCTCTGCAAAGCCTGCAAGAAGATCAGCTTGATGCTCATTGGATAATGCATTAATAAGTTCTTCCATATCACCATCCGTAATGGCTTCTATTTTATAAAGCGTTAAATTAATACGATGATCAGTAATGCGGCCTTGAGGATAATTGTAGGTACGAATTCGTTCACTTCTATCCCCACTCCCGATGAGAGATCTGCGATCCGATGCTAATTTAGATTGCTGTTCGCGAATTTGTGCATCACGAATACGCGCTGCTAAAACACTCATGGCTTGCGCTTTATTTCGATGCTGTGATCTATCGTCTTGGCATTCCACCACAATCCCTGTAGGTAAGTGTGTAATGCGAACAGCTGAATCGGTTTTATTAATATGTTGACCCCCTGCACCTGATGCACGATAGGTATCCAATCTAATTTCAGCTGGATTAATAATGACATCACTAATTTCATCAGCTTCAGGTAATACGGCAACCGTGCAAGCCGAGGTGTGGATACGGCCTTGTGTTTCTGTATCAGGGACCCGCTGCACGCGATGACCACCTGATTCAAATTTCAACTTTGAATAAGCACCATGTCCAATTATTTTCATAATGATTTCTTTGTAGCCACCGACTTCAGATTCGCTTGACGACACAATTTCCATTTTCCAGCCTTGGCGTTCTGTATATCTTGAATACATTCTGAATAAATCGCCTGCGAATAAAGCCGATTCGTCACCACCCGTACCAGCACGAATTTCTAGAAAAATATTTTTTTCATCACTTGGATCTTTTGGTAGTAATAATTTTTGTAAATTATCTTCAATCGTGACAAGTTTTAATTTACATTGCTCAATTTCTTCTTGCGCAAATTCTTTCATCTCAGGGTCAGAAAGCATACTTTGCGCTTCGTTTAAATTGGCTTCATTTTTTTTGTAGGCGTGATATTCATCCACAATAGGCGTGATATCTGAATGTTCTTTAGTAATTTTGCGATACTGATCCATGTCATTGGTAATCGTTTCAGAGCTTAATAAGGTATTAAGCTCCTGAATACGATCACTTAATCCTGCTAATTTTTTTTGCATGGAAGGCTTCATGACATTTAATCTTTAAGTGGGTAAATTTTCTTTAATGTTTTGGTGAGTAGTTCATGCTCTTCACCCTTAGCTTCATTGAGTGCTTGGCTTGGATGATGGACAAACTTATTAGCTAAAGCCTTACTTAACACTTCCAAAACTTCTTCTGGCTTCATGCCTTGATTTAGAAGTTTTTGTGCTTTTTTAAGCTCAGTGACGCGATAACTTTCAGCATGGTCGCGAAGCGCTTTAATTGTAGGCACGATAGTACGTGTTTTAAGCCACTGCGTGAAATCTTTTACGTGATGATCAATGATTTTTTGAGCTTCAATAGCTGCAGACTGACGATTGGTTAAGCCTTCTTCAATGAGGTGAGATAAATCATCGACGGTATAAAGATAAACATCACTGAGTTTCCCTACCTCAGGTTCAATGTCACGGGGTACCGCAAGATCAACCATAAACATGGGGCGATTTCGTCTTGTTTTGAGTGCGCGCTCCACCATGCCTAAGCCTACAATAGGTAATTGGCTTGCAGTAGAGCTTAAAACAATATCGAACTCATGAAGGCGATCAGAGAGTTCTGAAATAAGACAGGCATCACCCTTAATTTTTTTAGCTAAAGCCAAGCCCCGATCAAGAGAACGATTAGCGACCGTCATGGATTTAGGTTGTCTATTTTTAATATGTTCGGCGCAAAGTTCAATCATTTCACCTGCACCAATAAGAAGTACTTTTGAGGTTTTTAAATCCCCAAAAATACTTTCGGCCAGCTTTATAGAAGCCGCTGCCATTGAAATTGAGCTCATGCCTATATCTGTTTTGGTTCGGACTTCTTTGGCTACGGAGAATGTTTTTTGAAAAAGCTTATTGAGGAGAGCGCCTAATGTACCGGTATTTTCAGCGGTTTTAATGGCTTGTTTCATTTGACCTAAAATTTGTGGCTCACCTAATACCATGCTATCTAAACCTGAAGCTACACGAAATGCATGTTGAACAGCTTCTTGGTTTTCATAGACATAAAGATAGGATTCAATGGTTTTTAATTTAATACCGTGATACTTACAAAGCCAATCGATGATGATTTTCGGGTCCCGCGCTTTGGCGTAGATTTCACTGCGGTTACAGGTAGATAAAATAGCCGCTTCGCTCACTTTATGTTCCATGAGTTCGAGCAAGGCTTGGCTTAAATGGTCAGGATCAAAAGCGACTTTTTCACGGATCGCAATGGGGGCTGTGGTGTGGTTAATGCCTACGGTATAAAGCTGCATGTGAATATTCTTAATCCGACGCTTTAGCTTCACGCCATTTAAGAGTTAAAATAGCTATTTTACAATATCTCACTCAACTTTCATTTGGTTCTTAATCCGACGCTTTAGCTTCACGCCATTTAAGAGTTAAAATAGCTATTTTACAATATCTCACTCAACTTTCATTTGGGATCACTAGAAATATGGATAAAACATTTAGAATTGCCCCCAGTATTCTTTCAGCGAATTTCGCGAAACTTGGCCAAGAAATTGCCGACGTCATTAAATCAGGAACTGATATCGTTCACTTTGATGTGATGGACAATCATTACGTGCCTAATTTAACGATTGGCCCTTTAGTTTGCGAAGCTATTCGTCCAGTTACGGATGCCATTATTGATGTGCATTTGATGGTAAAACCGGTAGACCGCATTATTCCTGACTTTGCAAAAGCAGGTGCCAATATCATTACTTTCCATCCTGAAGGTTCAGATCATATTGATCGAAGTCTTTCATTGGTGCGTGACTCAGGATGCAAATCAGGATTAGTGTTTAATCCAGCGACCCCACTTGATTACCTTGATCACGTGATGGATAAAATCGATATGATACTTTTAATGTCTGTGAATCCAGGGTTTGGTGGTCAAAAATTCATTCCTGAAACACTTAATAAACTTAGAATCGCACGTCAAAAAATTGATGCCTATTATGAAAAAACAGGTCGTCAAATTTGGTTAGAA
>JAPLQN010000096.1 GCA_026399645.1 Candidatus Methylopumilus sp.
CCAGCCTTTGAAATTTTCTCAGTTGCAACCTCTAAAACTTTCAGTGAATTAACTAAATCTCCACCTGACATAAGTAAGTCACCTGCATCAAAAATCTTTAGTTTTTGTAGTGGATCAATTCGCATTGCAAGATGTGGCCGAGAGGCATCATGTGGAAGGTAATCTCCCATTCGAATGGCTTGCGGGCCCATCTTCGCCCCTGATCGATGAGATGTTCCGCTATCAATTGGAGCACCAACAATAATTACATCAGCACCTTTATAGCTTTCAGGCTTATCTAAATCACATCTTGGAATACCGAGAAATGTGAAGTCTGGGCCATACATGTTGCCGATGTTGGTCATATACGAATTGTATATGAGTTATTTCACTGATGGTAGTTAGGAAAACTAACTCAAAGGAATAAGCAAATGACACACACCTAATATGTAAGGTTCTAGGAAGAGATATTTGCCCAAACATAAGTGGCGAGTTTTTCGTAGAAATAATCAGCATTAAATCCGTAGGTTTGATTTAGTAAACTTGAGATATCCTTACTTGATTCCAAATTTTTAGTAAGTTCTACAAACTTATCAACGCCGTAAAGAGCTACAAGCACTTCAAAAGCAAGACCTCCAACCCAATATGATCCGGAAAGACTTGTTTCTCTAGAGTTTCGCCCAGACAAGATTTGCATTCTGCTTTTAAATTTCGCCAAATCCCTTGACTTGAAATCAGATTTCGCGGCTTCGCTCATTTGCCAAAACTGGGCCCCAAAGAAATTTGATTGCTTAGTGAATTGAGGATCAGTGCCGTACATCGCAATTATCCAACCAAAAAATGTAGCAGAGCCTTCTGTGTACCAAGATACTTCGAATGCATTCGACTTAGCCTGACCTAGTTGATAAAGATGAGTGTATTCATGAGGTGCGCCCTGCCTACTGCCGTCACCGTAGGGATATCCCAGGCATTGAACAAATGTCGATACACCATTTGGGCTCCCTGCCATTCCAAATGCACACTCGCTATCTTTTGTGAACTGCTCTTTCCAGGTTTGTCCTTCGGGAAGCATTATTGAAAGCCCTAACTCAGAAGATTTCTGATCAAGCCAAGTTTCATCACCACGGTCAACATAAATTATTTGAAATTTATCAGGAATAAAATAAGGAGCCCAGAAGTCAATCGCTCGATTAAGCCCAGGTGTTTCCTGATCGATTCTGTCCCTTTTTACATTTGGACCAATAATTAAAGTCGGCTTGTAAGCTGTACGGGGACGAGATTTAATCACTTTACTTAAATTGTCATAAGCCTTCTGACGCACACCTTTTAAATCTAGATTATCAATAGAAATGGGAATATCTACAGGAGCAACAGCAGTTGATTTGCTAACTCCCTTATCCCAAACCAATTTTTTCCCTGACTTAATACAGGTAAAGGTTTTATTCCCTGCAGCAGATTTAATGCCTACCTTGGTGCATTTAGCACCTGCCTTGACCGATGCAGTAGCTGGAATTAGCGGGAGGGATAGAGAAAGCGAAAAGACTGACAAGAAAGTAATTAATCTTTTATTCATTTTTTCTTATACCCTACTGGGCACTTTGGAGTAATGCCTATAACCTTTTTCGTCACCTTACCTTTAACGCAAGTAATTATAATTTTATTGCTAGATCCACCATTCCAAATTTTTGGTTCAACATATGGGTTGTCTGCTACATATTTTTCTGCCAGTTTTACTAATTCCATATCAAAATATATTGGCCTAAATACACCTACTGGATTCTCGGACCATGTATCAATGCCACAATTTGGAGTTCCAATCATTCCCATTGTCACGCCCATATGTGTATATTTCCCGTTTTCGTTATAGAAATAACTAGAACCAGAATCCCCATCGCATGGTGCAGCGCCATTTTTGGATATCTTCACAAAAGCTGCATCCTCTTGAAAATAATTTCTAAACCACTTTTGCTTGAATTCGTTAACTGTTCTCATTCCAGTTTCAAAAGGGATTAGCTGGAGTTTTGCCTTTTTTGGTTCATCACCTTCCAATACTTGTCTGGAATTGTTGTGGTAGCCATACCCACCTGTTTCAATAAATTCGTTTTTTGCAATCAATTCACTTAGAAACTCCTTAGAAGCAAGTTTTGCTACTTCTACATTTGCCAATGGTTTTTCTAAAACTACAGCCGCAAAATCATCTTTATAACTTAATGATCCTCCTGCTGTTGCATAATAGAAATCAAAAGTGTCATAAACAAAAATATTAGAAGCTTTTGCAAAAATTTCAGACCGTTTAAATGTTTTTAATGCGCCTGGCAGACCTACATAAGTATTTGAAGGAGTTCTTAATACTTTTTTTGGCCTCACAGAACCGTCATAAAGGCAATGCGCAGCAGTAAAAACAATCCGAGGTGAATATAACCAAGCAGAACAACTTGGCCAAATTTCATTTGGTCTTGAATCAATAGTGAAATACATTGAAACTATTCTTGGATGATTTAGAGCGGATTCACCATTTTCAATTGCATTCGCTGGAACTAGCAGAAAGGATAAGGAGAGAGAAAGTATTGATAAGAGCACAATCAGTCTCTTCTTCATACATTGAGCCTAGTCACTACATTGGATTATTCAAGGGGTTATTTCTGGCAGTTCCCTTTACACCACTTAAAGCAGTAGCATTTAGTCTCCTCAAAATTGAAGACACATAAATTTAGGAAGGAACCCAGTGCGTTTTCTAGACTGGCTTGCAGATTTAATTTTCGGTAAGCGCATTGAGTTCTATGATCCAGAGACTGACCAGTCGATTCATAAAATTAGAATTAGAAAGCGCTCTTTAAATGAAAATGATCCTTATGGGTTAGACGGCTAAGTTAATAAAAATTAGCTTATCTTAAAAGTTCTTGCTTTCCTTACGACTTCTTTCGCTTCCGGCTAACAACTTGGCCGACTATTACAATGATTAAAGCGATGAAGAACATCGCACTACCAATCACATTTGCTTGTGCTGGGATTCCGCGAGCCGCTGATACATAAACAAACTTTGGAAATGTTGAAACTGTGCCGGAGTTAAAGTTAGTGATAATAAAATCATCAAAGGAAAGTGAAAAGGCCAAGAGTGCAGCTCCTGCAATACCTGGCATAACAAGTGGCAAGGTCACATATCTAAAGGTTTCCTTCTCATTTGCATAAAGATCCATTGCCGCTTGTTCAAGCCGAGGATCGAGTGATGCAATTCTTGCCTTAACAGTTACCACTACAAAGGAAATACAAAACATCACATGTGAAATAACGATGGTCCAAAAACTAGGGTTGACTCGAAGGTTTAAAAACATTGCAAGTAAAGAAGCACCAAGCACTACCTCTGGTGTTGCCATTGGAAGGAAAATTAGAAGATTTGTTGATGTACGTCCTTTGAATTTATATCTACCTAATGCAAAAGCAATCATGGTTCCTAATATGGTGGCCAGTAAAGTTGAGATCACACCAATCTTTAATGAGTTACCCACCGCCTCACACACCTGTGGCGCACCACATGGGTTTTTCCAGTTTTCTAAAGTAAATCCTTGCCAAACCAGGTTGCTCTTGCCGGCATTATTAAATGAGAAGGCAAATGTATAGGCAACTGGAATAAACAGATAGATAAAAGCTAAAGCGGCATAAATTCTTATTAAATTTCGAGAAAACCATCTAGAGGCACGGTGGCTCAAACTTGGCATTGGAGCGTTAATAGTTGTCATACCAACTCATCCGTTCCAGACTTTCGAATATAAAGTGTTACTAAAATCAAGATAGTTGCCATCAAAGTAAATGAAAGCGCAGCAGCAGTTGGGTAATCCACCACGGCAAAGAATCGAGACTCAATAACATTTC
>JAPLQN010000095.1 GCA_026399645.1 Candidatus Methylopumilus sp.
AGAATTAGGAATGGTCAAAGTTCTAATAAAGTATCTATCACCATGCCTGCATCTAAATTAAAAAAATCTATCGCACATGTTTTAAAAGACGAAGGCTACATTGAGAATTTTGCTGAACACGAAGTTCAAGGCAAGCCAGTATTAAATATTGAACTCAAATATTATGCCGGCAGACCTGTTATTGAAAAAATTGAAAGAGTAAGCAAGCCAGGTTTACGAGTTTATAAAGCAAGCCAAAGCATTCCAGAAGTTATGAATGGTCTTGGTGTTGCAATCGTATCGACGTCTAAGGGAGTTATGACAGATAGAAAAGCAAAAGCTGCAGGTATTGGCGGCGAAGTGCTTTGCTATGTGGCTTAAGGAGAGAATATATGTCACGTATAGCTAACGCACCTGTAACGATTCCTCCTAAAGTAGAGGTTTCAATTAATGATTTAAATATTTCAATTAGTGGACCGATGGGAAAATTGAATCAGTTCATTACACCTAACGTTAAATTAAATAATGATGGTCAAGTAATTACATTTGCAGCAGCTGATGAATCTCAGCAAGCAAATGCAATGGCTGGCACTATGCGAGCACTTGTTGCAAACATGATGAAAGGTGTTTCTGAGGGATTCGTAAGAAAACTAACTTTAATAGGTGTTGGATATAAAGCTCAAGCGCAAGGTGCAAATCTTAATCTTGATTTAGGTTTTTCACATCCCGTTAATTACAAAATGCCTGAAGGCATTAAAGTTGAAACACCAAGTCAAACTGAAATTATTTTAAAAGGTACTGATAAGCAATTAATAGGTCAAGTTGCTGCTCAAATTAGAGCATATCGACCACCAGAGCCATACAAAGGTAAAGGCGTTCGTTATTCAGATGAGAACGTAATTATCAAAGAAACTAAGAAAAAATAAAGGTTGAGATATGTATAATACGAATCCCCGTTTACGTCGCGCCAAAAAGACACGAGCAAAAATCGCTGAGCTTCAAGTGACAAGACTCAGTGTTCACAGAACAAACACAAACATTTATGCCCAAATCATAAGTGCTGGCGAGAATAAAGTTTTAGCAAGTGCCTCATCACTTGAAGCAGACATTAAAAAAACTTTAAAGAATGGTGGCAATATTGAGGCAGCAGCTCAAATTGGCAAACGCATAGCTGAAAAAGCAAAAAAAATCGGAATTACAAATGTGGCATTTGATAGATCAGGTTATCGCTATCATGGCAGAGTTAAAGCTTTAGCAGATGCTGCTAGAGAAAACGGCTTGTCTTTCTAACCCAATAATTTAAATAGGTCAAAACATGGCAAAAGATTCAGAAAATCAACAAACGCAAACAGACGGTTTAAGAGAAAAAATGATTGCTGTTAACCGGGTTACTAAAGTAGTTAAAGGCGGCCGAATCATGAGCTTCGCTGCGTTAACTGTTGTAGGTGATGGAGACGGTTCAGTTGGTATGGGAAAAGGAAAAGCAAGAGAAGTGCCTGTGGCCGTTCAAAAAGCAATGGACGAAGCTAGAAGAGGCATGCTCAAAGTAAAACTAAATAATGGCACCTTGCAACATGCAGTAATGGGTGAGCATGGCGCAGCAAAAGTATTCATTCAGCCCGCTTCAGAAGGTACTGGCATTATTGCTGGTGGCGCTATGAGAGCGATTTTCGAAGTAATGGGTATTACCAATGTTTTAGCAAAATGTATTGGTTCAACAAATCCTTATAATGTTGTGAGAGCAACATTGAATGGACTTGAATCAATGAATACACCGGCTGAAATTGCTGCTAAACGCGGTAAATCAGTAGAAGAAATTAGAGGCTAATTAAATGGCAAAAACAAAAAAAGAAATTACAGCGGGTTTAAAAGTTACATTAATTAAAAGTTTAATTGGTAGAACTGAACCTCATCGAGCAACGGTTAAAGGATTAGGTCTTAGAAGAATACATCATACAGTTGAGTTGCAAGACACTCCTGCGATTCGAGGCATGATTAATGCAGTGAATTACTTACTTAAAGTCGAAAAGATATAAAGAGAAATTATGAAACTAAATACATTAAAACCAGCAGTTGGTTCTAAAAAAGTAGCAAGACGTGTTGGCCGAGGTATTGGTTCCGGTCTTGGAAAAACAGCTGGACGTGGCCACAAAGGGCAAAAATCTAGAGCTGGTGGATTCCATAAAGTCGGTTTTGAAGGCGGTCAAATGCCGATTCAAAGACGTCTTCCAAAACGTGGATTTAAATCATTAACGCATAAATTAACTGCACGCGTTAGAACAAATGAACTCAATTTAGTTGAGTCAGACAATATTGATTTGCTCGTATTAAAAGCGGCAAAATTAATTTCTGATAATGCAAAGACAGCAAAAGTATATTTGTCTGGTGAAGTGAAAAGAAAATTAACAATCCAAGGTTTATTGCTAACTAAGGGCGCTCGAGCTGCGATTGAAGCGGCTGGCGGAAAAGTAGTAGAAGTTTGAGAATTTAATTTTGGCTCAAGATAATTTATTAGGTGCTTTAGGTAAGACAAGCGAATTAAAAAATCGCATACTGTTTGTTTTAGGCGCCATTATTGTTTATAGACTTGGCGCTCATATTCCAGTACCTGGGATTGATCCGCTTGAGCTTAAAAAATTATTTGACTCACAAAGCGGTGGCATCTTGGGAATGTTTAATATGTTCTCTGGAGGTGCACTAAGTAGATTCACCTTATTTGCATTAGGGATCATGCCTTATATTTCTGCATCGATCATTATGCAATTATTAACTGTAGTCTCGCCTCAGCTTGAACAGTTAAAAAAAGAAGGCGAAGCAGGTAGAAGATCAATAACAAAATATACGAGATACGGCACAGTGATGTTAGCCGCATTTCAGGCGCTTGGAATCTCGATTGCGCTGGAGTCTCAACCAGGGTTAGTACTTGATCCTGGATTAGCTTTTAGACTCACATCAGTTGTAACTTTAGTCAGTGGAACAATGTTCCTTATGTGGTTGGGTGAACAAATTACTGAAAGAGGTATTGGTAATGGTATCTCAATTATTATTTTCACAGGTATTGTGGCTGGATTGCCAAGTGCATTGGGAAGCACGCTTGAGCTAGCTAGAACGGGTGCATTTTCAATACCATTAGTTTTTTTCTTGTTTGCAGCAACTATTTTAGTTACAGCACTGGTCGTTTTTGTTGAAAGAGGCCAGCGAAAAATTACTGTTAACTATGCAAAAAGACAAGTTGGCAATAAATTATACGGAGGCCAAACCTCTCATTTGCCTTTAAAACTAAATATGGCGGGTGTCATCCCACCTATTTTCGCATCAAGCATTATTTTATTTCCAGCGACTTTGGCTGGTTGGTTTGGATCTAGTGAAAAAATGTTGTGGCTTAAGGATGTTGGAGCTGCGATTTCACCCGGACAGCCTATTTATATTTTTCTATTCGCAGTAGCGATAGTGTTTTTCTGCTTTTTTTACACCGCTTTGGTTTTTAATCCAAAGGAGACAGCAGATAATTTGAAAAAAGGCGGTGCGTTTGTTCCTGGTATTAGACCGGGAGAGCAAACAGCAAAATATATCGACCAAATTATGGGTAGATTAACTTTAGTAGGTGCTGTGTATATAACGCTTGTATGTTTATTGCCGGAGTTCCTAATACTTAAGTTTAATGTTCCTTTTTATTTTGGAGGTACATCGTTATTAATTATTGTAGTAGTGACGATGGATTTTATGACCCAGGTTCAATCTCATCTGATGTCATATCAGTATGAGGGATTACTTAAGAAAGCTAACTTTAAAGGCGGCGCTAATGCGCTTAGATAGCCTTTAATCAATGGCAAAAGAAGACACAATTGAGATGCAGGGGGAGATTATAGAAAATCTTCCAAATGCAACTTTTAGAGTTAAGTTGGAAAATGACCATGTTGTATTGGGTTATATTTCAGGAAAAATGCGTATGAACTATATTCGTATTCTTCCAGGAGATAAGGTGACGGTAGAAATGACACCTTATGATTTAACCAGGGC
>JAPLQN010000022.1 GCA_026399645.1 Candidatus Methylopumilus sp.
CACAATAGAAGAAGCTACGATTAAAAAAATGTTAGGTGCTATTGATCAATCTTACTTATTTAATTTAGTTCATGCGGTCATTGATCAAGATGGTCATAAAGCTATTGAGATTGCGAAACAAATGGATGAAAGAAATCTATCTTTTGATGCAGCACTCAATGATCTAGCAAACCTAATTCAAACAATTAGTGTAACGCAAGCCATACCAGATAGCTTGGATGCCTCTTATCTTGATCGTGACCAAGTAATCGCGTTAACCAAAAAGATAAGTGCAGAACAATTACAACTTTTTTATCAAATTACTATATTAGGTCGACGTGATCTTTATTTAGCACCCGATGAATATGCAGGCTTCACGATGACTATTCTCCGAATGCTGTCTTTTGCTCCACAAGATACAATCCTTGCAAAAAATTTAATGTCAGTAAAAACTGAACCAGTACATAACGCAAACAAAATAGAGACTATCGCAAAGTCAAACGACGGCTCCTCTGAAGCCTTTGAAATTAAAAAAAAAATTGAAGTAACTCACGAAACTGATGAAGATATATCAGATCAAGATATACCAAAAGAAGCAGCCCCATTCAATGGAAATTGGCGTGAACTTGTTGACCAACTAAAACTAGGCTTAGTCAAAGCACTTGCCCAGCAGTCTGAACTAGTCAGTTTTAAAAATAACGAAATAATTTTATCGATTGCAGATGAGCACAAGCATCTACTCAATGAAACCTATCAAAAAAAATTAGAATTGAGTTTGTCTGAACACTTTGCTCAACGCATCAAACTTGTGATCTTACAAAAAGGTGCAAATAATTCACCGCTTAAACAAAAACAAGAAGAACGGTCAACACTTATGAAAAATACTGAAAATGCTATTCTTCAAGATCAATTCGTAAAATCACTACTTACTGAATTTAATGCTGAAATTATTCCATCAAGTATTAAACCTAATCAAACTACATAAGGAGTCATCATATGATGAAAGGCGGCATGGGTAATTTAATGAAACAAGCGCAAATGATGCAAGCTAATATGCAAAAAGCGCAAGATGAACTTGGGCTTATTGATGTTGAAGGCTTAGCAAGTAATGGACTTGTTAAAATTGCTATTTCTTGTAAGCATCAAGTTAAAAAAATATCAATCGATCCTTCCGTTATGAATGATCATGAAATGCTTGAAGATCTTCTTATTGTGGCTTTTAAAGATGCATTACAAAAAATTGAACAAACTACCAATGCCAAGATGGGGAATATGATGCCTCCTGGTATGAAATTACCTTTCTAATTTTACTGCATGAAAAATACTGAAGCACTCGAACAGTTAGTTGATGCCCTAAGGTGCTTACCAGGTATTGGTCCTAAATCGGCCTTACGCATGGCTTACCATCTTCTTCAGCACAACAGAAAAGGTGCCTCACAACTCTCAAGCGCTATTGCTAACGCAATTGAATTGGTTGGTCACTGTTCCTATTGCAATAACTTTTCTGAAGAAGTGGTTTGCTCACTTTGCTCATCCAAGGATCGAGATGCCTCAATTCTTTGTGTGATCGAAATGCCAAGTGATCTCATGATGCTAGAACAAACGCACTCTTATAACGGCATGTATTTTATTTTAAGGGGTAAACTTTCACCTTTAGATGGTATTGGTCCAAAAGATATTCATTTAGATAGACTTTTAAAACGTCTTGATGCTGGCATCGTTAAAGAAGTGATCTTAGCGAATAATTTTACAGTCAGCGGAGATGCTACTGCTCATTATGTCACTGAACTTCTTAAAGCACGCGGCATTCGATTAAGTCGAATCGCAAGAGGTTTACCTATGGGTGGTGAAATTGAATATGTAGATAGCGGGACACTTGCCCAAGCTATGATTGAACGTAAAATAATTAAAGATTGAAATAGTCCAAGAGCTCAGATGGCTTATCAATGATATATTGAGCGCCCCAGGATTTTGCATCATCCCCTACTTCTAAATAACCGTATCGTGCCGCCATACTTACCATGCCAGCATCATTTGCTGCCAGGACATCACGCCTATCATCACCTAAATAAATAATGTCAGATGGTTCTATTGAGAGCATCTGTGATGCTTTAATAAGTCCTTCGGGTGAAGGTTTCGGCATACTGACATCATCACCTGCAATAAGACATGCTGCGCTCTTTAAAAGTGGATGGGAAGACACAATAGGCTGTGCAAATTTCCTGGCTTTGTTTGTCATAATGCCCCAGGAAATTTTTCTAAGGTTTAAAGTATTAATCAATTCCTCAATACCTTCCATGCATTGCATATTTAGATTAAATACTTCCTTATAGATATCTAAGAATTCTTGAACACGCGCATCAAAAAGAGGATCATTTTTTTCCATGTTAAACCCAGCTTTCAGTAAACCTGCTGCACCATGCGAAGCATACGGTCGTCCGACTAAAAAAGGAATGGGGGGTAAATCGTACTGTTGTCTTAATTGATTAAGCGCTCCTACAAGTTGCGGTGCACTATCAATCAAAGTTCCATCTAAATCGAAAAGAACAGCTTTCATGATTAATCTTTTGTAACTTCAAGAAGATAATTCACCGAAACATCATCGCCCAATTTGTACACATCTGTGATTGGGTTATAAGTCATACCTTTTAAGGTAACAACAGTTAGATCTTCTTCTCGACACCAAGAAATGAGTTCAGAGGGCTTAATAAATTTTTCGTAATCATGAGTGCCACGAGGTAATAAATTTAGAATATATTCAGCACCAATCACTGCAAATAAATATGCTTTTATGTTGCGATTAATGGTCGACATAAAAAGTGTGCCACCTGGTTTTAAAAGTTTCGTGCATAAGGATACAACAGCCGATGGTTCTGGCACATGCTCTAGCATTTCCATACACGTAATCACATCAAAAATAGGTTTATGTTTTGAAGTAAAGGCTTCTAAGGAGGTACATTGATAATCGATATCTATCTTCGTTTGCAGTGCGTGGAGTTTTGCAATGTTGATCACTTTCTCACCCATATCAATTCCCGTGACATCCGCGCCCAGATTTGCCATAGATTCAGAAAGAATGCCCCCACCGCAACCCACATCGAGCACTTTTTTATGCTTTAAATTAATTTTTTCATGGATGAAATTAAGACGAAGAGGATTGATATCGTGAAGTGGCTTAAATTCACTCGTCTTATCCCACCATTTATGAGCGAGCTCATTAAATTTAGCGACTTCTTCTTCAGAAACGTTTATATGTTTTGTTTTAGCTTGAGTTGCCATCTGAGCGCTATGTCCTTACATGATTGAATATCAATGGATGTTAAGTGTCCTTCTTCATATTGCAATAAACCATTCACCCACACATGACTGACTTCTTCCCGCGTGGTTGCATAAACTAAATGACTCATAGGGTCGAACATAGGCAATGTAGATAAGTGATCCATATTAAATACTGTTAAATCTGCAAACTTTCCTTTTTCAATCGACCCAATACCATCTTCTAACCCAAGTGCTTTGGCAGCATTAATTGTGACCATATCTAAAGATGTTTTAGCGTCAAGTATCGCAGGGTTTTTTGTCATACCTTTAGCAAGTAAAGATGCTAATTGCATATCATGCAATACGTCTTGCTTATTATTGCTGGCACTTCCGTCTGTGCCAATACATACATTAATATGGTTTTTTTGTAACGCTTCAATATTAGCGATACCACTCCCTAATTTTAAATTGGATGTCGGGCAATGAATAACCGATGCAGACTCTTTTGAAAGTGTGGATAAGTCTTCATCGTTCAAATAAACAGCATGAACTGCCATAAATTGTGGGCTTATGATCCCAAGACGATTGAGTCTCTCAATGGGTCTTATTTGATATTTTTTCAGGCTCTCACTAATTTCATTTTCTGTTTCATGGACATGCATATGAATCGTGAGATTGAGTTGATTCGCATAAGTTAACACTTGATTTAAGGTTTTATCTGAGACTGAGTATGGTGCATGCGGAGCTAAGCTTGATGTGATCAGACTTTCATCACGCCAACCATCTCTGGCTTCAAGCCCTTTCATTAGATAATCTTCTCCGTCATTCGCGTAATTGGAAGGATAATCCATCACAAATAGACCGATGTTAGCTCTCATACCACTTTGTTTAATCGCACGAGATGCAGCTTCAGGATAAAAGTACATTTCATTAAATGTAGTCACACCACTCTTTAACATTTCAGCGCATGCAATCAATGTGCCGTCATGCACAAAATCAGGTGTGACCCATTTTTTTTCAAGTGGCCAAATAGAGTCATTAAGCCATGTATCAAGGGGTTGATCGTCGGCAAAACCTCTAAATAAATTCATCGCAGCATGTGTATGTGCATTAATAAGGCCAGGCGTGACAATGTGATGATGGAGCTGAAAATGCTGATTGGATTTGTAAAGGGACGCGACTTTTTTAGTCTCAATAATATCGATGATTCTATCCTCATCAATAATAATCGAATGATCTTCGAGTACCGTATTCTGTGGCCTAATGGGACAAATCCATTTGGCAGAAATAATCGTGCTGACAGGTTGGATACGCATATCTGTCATGAGCTATTATTCGAAGGGATGTTTAAGGACGATCGTTTCATCACGCTCAGGGCCAGTCGATACAACATGAATCGGCACTTCGCATAATTTTTCTAATGTCTTGAGGTAAAGCTGCGCATTTTTAGGAAGATCATCCATCGATTTAATACCGAAGGTACTTTCATCCCAGCCATCGACTTCAATAAAAATAGGTTTACAGCGCTCTACTTGATCAGCACCCAAAGGAAGAAGGTCAATTTTTTTACCATCTAATTCATAGCCCACACATATACCGATTTTTTTAATTCCGTCTAAAACATCAAGTTTCGTAATACATAACCCCGTTAGGCTATTAATCATCGCAGAGCGTTTTAATGCAGCAGCATCAAACCAACCACAACGCCTTTTTCTTTTAGTCACCGTACCAATTTCTTTTCCTTTTGTTGACATTTGATATCCCGGCGTCCCTTGGGTTTCAATATCAAGCTCACTTGGAAAAGGC
>JAPLQN010000082.1 GCA_026399645.1 Candidatus Methylopumilus sp.
AAGGTTTTGGATTTAACAATAATATCTTTTAAGATTTTATTAACAGCATGCCCAATATGAATATCTCCGTTTGCATAAGGCGGGCCATCATGCAGAATGAATTTCTTAGCACCTTTTCTTTTTTGTCTAATTTTTTGATAAAGCTTAAGTTCCTGCCAGCGCTTTACCCAAAGAGGCTCTCTTTTAGCAAGATCTCCTCGCATGGGAAATGGCGTGTCTGGCAAATTTAATTGATATTTATTTTCTTCGGTCATATATTTTATTTTTCGAAAAAACGTGTTGCATGTATTACGTCTTTTTTAATCTGTTCAATGAGTGCATTAATATTTTCAAATTTCATTTCATCTCTAATCTTTTCCAGAAAAGTCACCTGAACATGCTGCCCATAAATATCTTCATTGAAATTAAGCAAATGAACTTCTAGCAAAAGTTTCGGGATGCCTGCAACTGTAGGTCTGATTCCAAGATTAGCAACACCATTTCTATTTCCTAATTTTACCGCATATACCCCTGTTAGCGCCGGTCTCGTATGTTTCATATGAATATTGGCAGTTGGGAAGCCCATTTGCCTTCCGCGCTTGTCACCTTCAACCACTTTTCCACTAATCGTGTATGGCCTTCCTAAAAATGCAGTGACTGACTTAATACGGCCCTCATTAAGCGCTTCTCTAATTGACGTACTTGATACGCGCTTGCCTTTCACATTAATTTCTGGAATTTCGAATAATTCAAATCCACTTTTTCTTAAGTCTTTTATGCCTGCTAGTCGCTGCGCTCCAAAACGGAAATCATCTCCGACGATGATGATTTTTGTTTTTAATTGCTCTTTTAATATTTGATGCATAAACACTTCACTAGAAATACCTGCAAATTTTTTATTAAAAGCACATACAAAAACATTTTGAACGCCACAGCTTAAAAAAAACTCTAGCTTTTCTCTTAAGCTCGTAAGTCGAGTAGGGGCATTTTCGGGCACAAAGAATTCTTTGGGATGCGGTTCAAAAGTCATCACCGATGGTGTAATTTTTCTTCTTATAGATTCCTCTATAAGTTTTTGAATAAGCGCTTGATGACCTATATGTACACCATCAAAATTGCCAATAGTCAGGCCAATAGGCGTTTCTGAACTTAGTGGAAAATGGCGAAAGACTTGCATCACAAAAACTTAAATAGCTCTTCGAATGAATGATTGAAGTCTTAATCCCATCATCCACAGTGAACCAAAGTAAACAACAGACCCGGCAAGAATGAGCATCACTAAGTAAATCAATCTTTTTGAAATTGAATACTCAAGCCAAAGCGTTGAATCTCCTTTTAAATAAAATAAAGTGAGGCCCATTAAAACTAAAGCCACAAAAAGTTTTATTAAAAATTGCCCCCATCCTGCATGTGGTTTGTAATAATTACCTTTTCTTAAATGATAATAAAGAAGACTTGCATTTAGGCACGCTCCTAAACCAATCGCGAGCGCCAAACCTGCATGCTTGAATTGTCCAATAAATATCATGTTCATGAGTTGAGTTGAGAATAAAGTAAAAAGTGCAATTTTGACCGGTGTCTTAATATTCTGTCTTGCATAAAATCCAGGCGCTAATACTTTAATTATGATGAGGCCCATCAGTCCAAAGCTGTATGCAATGGTAGCCTGTTGAGTCATCAAAACATCATGCATATTAAAAGCGCCATAGTGAAATAAGGTTGCAATTAAAGGTAGGGATAACACTGCCAATGCAACAGCTGCTGGCGCTGCAAGAATAAAAGTTAGTCTTAGCCCCCAATCAAGTAAGCCTGAGTATTCTTTTTGATTCTTACCTGAAAAAGATTTCGAAAGGCTTGGAAGTAGAATCGTGCCCAGTGCCACACCTAAAACGCCTGCTGGAAACTCCATGAGTCGATCAGCGTAATAAAGCCATGAAACACTTCCAGTCTCAAGAAAGGATGCGAAGATAGTATTAATAAGCAAAGATAGTTGCGCAATAGATACCCCGAAAATTGCAGGCCCCATGAGTTTAATAATTCTCCATACACCTTCATCTTTAAGATCCAATTGATATTTAGGAATAAACCCAATTTCTCTTAAAAAGGGAATCTGAAAAATTAACTGGAGCACGCCCCCAACAAATACAGCCCAAGCTAGAACTAAAATAGGCCGATCAAAATAATCGGCAAAAAATAATGCTGCAAATATAAAAGATAAATTAAGCCATACAGGCGTAAAAGCGGGTACGGAAAACTTGTTGAAAGTGTTCAGAATGCCGCCAGCCATCGAGACTAGAGAAATAAAAAATATATAAGGAAAGGTGATTCTTAATAAATCAACAGTGAGCTGAAACTTTTCGGAATGCTCAATAAAACCAGGCGCACTAACATAGACAAGC